>JAVXWK010000029.1:0-2823 GCA_032230575.1 Pseudonocardiales bacterium
TGGGCGTTGCTCACGTCGTCGACCAGCCGGGCCTTGCCGTTGAGCCACATCCGGTCGAAGCCGCCGGCATTCCACAACGACGTCAGATCCGACTTGCGGGCCACAACGGACGAACCGCCCAGCGCCGGCAGATCTCGCACCACCGACGCGTGGAACCCACCCGACACGATCAACGGCAGGTCGGCGCGGTGGGCGTCGTCGAACCCGTCACGGGCGAGCGCGGTGACGTTGAACAACCGCTCGTCCACCCGTCCCGACTGGACGAGCTTGGCCGCGTCGGACGGCACGACGGTGAGCTCGCCGTCGCGTTTGGCCGTGTGGAAGGTGATGCGCTCACGCCCCGGCCCGCGGATCACGCGCGGAGCGTCGCCCAGCACGACCTTGTCGCCGGTGACCAACGTGACCGTGGTGGATCCCGGGTTCGATCCGGACAAGGAGACCGGATCCGCTTGCGCGACACCGCAACAACCCGCGACCGTTAACAGCACGACCGCGCAGGTGACCGTCCGCCGACGCATGGAGCCTCGATTCGTTCGGGGATCGGCGACGGCACGGCCACGCTACCTCGATCGAACGGAATCCTTCGGCCAGGACTCAGAAAGGCGCGATGATCTCGCCCGTAAGGGCAGCTCGCCGCACTCCCCAGTCGTAGAGGGCCTGGAGCGCGGGTGCGAGGCTCTTTCCCTCCTCGGTGAGCGAGTACTCGACGTGCGGCGGCACCTCGGCTCGCGCGACGAGGCCCGCGTCCTGCAGCTCGCGCAACCGCTGCACGAACATCTTCTCGCTGATGCCCGGCATCTTCCGCCGCAGCTCGCCGTAGAAGTGCGGGCGTTCCTTGAGGTGGGCGAGGATCACCGCCCGCCACTTGCCGCCGATGACGTCGAGGGCCAGCTCGACAGGACAGTGGTACACAGTCGCTCCTCACCAGAAAGTGCGTACTTGCCGGGCGTTCCACCGGATGCTGGAGTGGGCTTCGTGATCAACGAGACACCTTCTCTCTACACCTGGGCCGGTGGCGCCGAGGCCTTGCTCAGACTCACCGAGGCCTTCTACCGCCACGTCGCCGAGGACGAGCTGCTCGCACCCGTGTTCGCCGGCATGGACCCCGACCACGCACGGTACGTGGCCCTGTGGCTGGGTGAGGTTTTCGGCGGACCCGCTGCCTACTCCGAGGAGCGGGGCGGCTACGAGTTCATGCTGGCCAAGCACCTCGGCCGGGCCATCACCGAACAACAGCGCCGCCGTTGGCTGAACCTCATCATGGACGCGGCGGACGAGGTCGGGCTGCCGGCCGATCCGGAGTTCCGCGCCGCGTTCGTGTCCTATCTGGAATGGGGCACACGACTCGCGGTGCAGAACTCCGCACCGGACGCCGAACCGTTCCACGGGGCGCCCGTGCCGAAGTGGGGCTGGGGCGTGGCGCCGCCGTACCGGGGCTAGTAGCGTGTCGCTGCTTAGTTGTGGCCGTTGTGGCTGGGAAGCTGTTGTCCGGCAGGCCTTGTCCTGCCGGACAGGAGATTGGTTGTGGTGCGCCCGGAGTTGAAGCGACCGGTCAGGTTGACCGCGCGGGATCGTGAAGAGTTGCTTCGGCTGACTGTGACCGGGGTGCGGCCGGCGTCGGCGATCCGGCGAGCGAGGGTCTTGCTGGCGTTGGACACCTCGGTGGGCGAGCTCGACTCGCTGGAAGCGATCGCGGCCCGGCTCGGGGTCTCGCGCGAGATGCTGCGGCTGGTGGCCAAGCGGTTCGCCGAGACCGGCGGCGATGTGCTGGCCACGGTCTCGCGCAAGAAGCGGGATCTTCCGCCGGTTCCATCGCCAGTCACGGGTGAGGTCGAGGCCCGGCTGATCGCCCTGGCGTGCTCGCAACCACCGGCCGGGCATGCCCGGTGGTCGTTGCGGCTGCTGGAAAAACACGTCGAGCTCACCGAGGACATCCCGAACCTGGACCACTCCACCATCGGCCGGGTTTTGAAAAAACGGAACTGCGTCCTCATCTGAGGAAATGCTGGAACATCCCGCCACGGGCGAACGCGGAGTTCGCCGCCCGCATGGAAGACGTCCTCTCCGTCTACGCCCGGCCACACGATCCCGCCCGCCCGGTCGTGTGCATGGACGAGAAACCTTTCCAGCTACTCGGCCAGGTCCGCACTCCGCTGCCCGCCCGGCCGGGCCGCGATGCCTGCGAGGACAGTGAATACATCCGGTGCGGCACCTGCTCGATCTTCGTGTGGACAGAGCCCTTGCGCGGCTGGCGCCGTGTCCACGCCCTAGCCCAGCGAACCAAGATCGACTGGGCCGGGCAGGTCAAGGAACTGTTGACCGTGGACTACCCCGACGCTCAGACCGTGGTCCTGGTCATGGACAACCTCAACACCCACGGCATCGCCTCGCTCTACGACGCCTTCCCACCCGCAGAGGCCTTCGCCCTGGCCCAGCGCCTGGAGATCCACCACACCCCCAAACACGGGTCCTGGCTCAACATCGCCGAGATCGAACTGTCCGCACTGTCACGGCAATGCCTCGACCGCCGCATCAGCGACCTCGACACCCTCAACACCGAACTCGCCGCCTGGCAACACACCACCAACGCCAACCAGCGCGGAGTCGACTGGCAGTTCACCACCGACGACGCACGCGTCAAACTCCGCCACCTCTACCCCAAAGGTTAGATGCGACGGTCTACTAGCCAGCCGGGGCGAGCACGCCCGCAGCACCGTCACCGTCTTCTTCATTAGTCAGAACCGGCCATCAGGCGGAGCAGGTCGCGCAAGGCGTGACGCTGGTCCGCGTCGAGGTCGGCGAGCGGGTCGCGGGCGAAGCGCA
>JAVXWK010000037.1:0-8329 GCA_032230575.1 Pseudonocardiales bacterium
GGCTGCCGCCGTCGGTGCTGCTGCCTACTTCGCTGGTGGTGCGGACAAGCGCCTGATCAGGTCGATGAGCTCGTCGACGTGCTGTTCGTGCGTGCGGTGGCTGAGGATGCAGACCCGCAGCGTGAACTGGCCGCCGAGCCTCGTGCTGGACAGGAAGAACTCGCCGGAGTCGTTGATGGCCTTGAGAAGCTGCTCGCTGTTCGCGCTCCGGAAGACCACGACGGTCAGGTCGGACGGGAGCAGTTCGATGGTCTCGATCTTGGCGAGCTCCGTGCGGAGGTGGTCGGCGAGGTCGTGCTTCTCGTCGAGCGCGTCCCGGAACGCTTTGACGCCGTGCAGGTGCAGCGGGAGCCAGACGCGCAGGCCGCGGAACTCCCTGGTCAGCTCCGGGCCCAGGTCGGAGTAGTCCGGAACGCCGGTGCCGTGGTCGAGGTCCTGCAGGTAGTCGCCGTCGGCCATGTGAGCGGCGCGGAGCTTGGTCTCGTCACGGACCAGCAGCACGCCCGTGCCGTACGGGAGGAAGAGGCTCTTGTGCGGGTCCCAGGCGATCGAGTCGGCCTGGTCGATGCCCCTCAGGATGCTTCTGCCCCGCTCGGTCAGCTGGAACGCGCCGCCGTACGCGCCGTCGACGTGGAACCACAGGGATTCCTGCCGGGCCAGCTGAGCGATGGCGTCGAGCGGGTCGACGATGCCCGTGCTGGTGGCTCCGGCCGTGCCGATGATCAGGAACGGGCGCAGGCCTTGTGCGCGGTCGGCGGCGATCATGGCCTGGGCTGCGGCGACGTCCATGCGCAGGTGGGCGTCGATGGGGACGACACGGATGCGTTCGGGTGCGAAGCCCGTGATGTGGGCGGCTTTGGCCACGCAGTGGTGGGTGTGCGGCGTGACGTAGATGGTGCCGTTCGGGTCGTGGGCCTTGAGGCGGTCCTGACGGGCCGTGTGCACCGCCGAGAGAGTGGCGAGCGAGGCGCCGGTCGTGAAGATGCCTCCTGCTGTGCCGGGCAGACCGAACTCGTCGCAGAACCAGCGGATGACGCTGTGTTCCATCGCGACCAGTGCGGGGGCGGTGGAGGCGACGCCGGTGTAGCGGTTGGTGGCCTGGGCGGCGAACTCGGCGAGGACCGAGCTGTAGAGGCCGCCCGCCGGGAAGTAGGCGAGGTAGCGCGGGCCCGCGGTTTCCACGGCCTGGCCGGCGGCGTCGGCGAACCTGGCCAGCAGGTCAGTCAGCTCGCCGGGCGTTTCCGCTGGTGGCGGGGGCAGGAGAGCCGTACCTGTCGCTGAGGCGGGCGCGACCTCCAGCCCCTCGATGAACTCCTCGACGAAGGCGGTCACCGTCTTCGTCCACTCGGCCCTGGTCTCGCGGTCCGGCTGCAACATGAGCACACGGTACGAATCGTTCGCCGCCCTGTGCTCGCGGGATTCGGTCCTGCTCTTCTGGCTACCGCCGCCACGGCGTGTCCAGCGCCATCCGCTCTCCTGTGGGTGAAGGTCTTGCGCCCTTTGGCTCAACCTAGCGTGAAAGCGCTCTCTCGGAAGGGGTGCGTCTCAGGTCGTTCCGACGGAAAGGGTTACATCGGTGATCATCGACGCTGCGTGACGCCTTGGGCTCGTTTTCATCCGATCGGCACAACATTGCGGCACTCTCGGTAACGCCTGGCGTAGTGGCTCGATGGTCCTGCCGTACGAACCCACCCCCTGAGGGAGCGCGACAGTGATCGAGAACTCGGCCGCCGGGCTGGTGATGGTGCCCGGAGAGGTGACGGTGACCGTCACCGGCGAGCAGCACCACCAGGACGCACTGGCCCGGTACGCGGTGCCGGACGGGGTGACGCGACAGGTCGCCGTGCACCTGACGTGGTGCATGATCGCCGCCGGCAGGTACCGCGGTCAGCGCGCGATCGAGGTGCGGCTCGACGGGTACCGCGTCGGCGAGCTGACTTTCCTGATGTCGCAACGGTATGCGCCCGTGCTGATGCACGTGGAGTCCGGCGGCGGGGCGACCGGGTGCGCGGCGCTGGTGCAGCGCGGCGCCAACGGGTCGCTGCAGGTCGTGCTGCGGATGCCGCGTGAGATTCCTCGTGGCGCGGTGGTGCCGGTCGCGGGCACGCGCAAGTCGTGGGTGGCGCCGGTGGCGATCAGCGCGGCCGGCCTGGTGGCGTTCGTCTTCGCCATCGGGATCATCGGTGCCGCGATGGGTGGCGGCCCGTCCAAGGTGAACAGCGCGTCGAAACTCACCACGACCGCTGCGCCTACTACTACGACGACCACGACCGTGGCACCGACCACCACAACCACCACCACGACGACAACGACCACCACGACGACCACCACTCCCCCGGCGGTCGCCCAGCCCAAGCCGCAACCCCAGCCGCAGCCGAATCCTCAGCCCAACCCGCCGCCGCAACCCGCCCCGGCACCGGTGCCCGTCCCGGCCCCAGCCCCGAAGTGCGACCCGAACTACAGCGGGTGCGTGCCTATCGCGTCCGACGTGGACTGCGCCGGTGGCAGCGGAAACGGGCCCGCGTACGTGGCAGGCCCGATCCGCGTCATCGGCAGTGACATCTACGGCCTGGACAACGACAAGGACGGCATCGCCTGCGAGTGAGTCAGCGCTGGACGAAGACGCTCTTCGCCTGGAACGTGATGTTCGGCTGGCCGGTCTTGCCGTCGATCGGGTAGGGCCGGCCCGTGCAGTCGGTGCTCGCGAACAACGACGCGGTCAACGCGCTGTTGTTGTAGGCGGAGCGAATCCGGTTGCCCCACCCGTGTTCCGCGAGGTCGACACACGCCGAGGACCCCAGCGGCGAGACGTTGAACCTGGCACCCCCGTAGTTGACCTGGTCCCACGCGCAGAACGCGTCGGTGAACGTGCAGTCCGGCACGGCCGCCTGTGCCGCGGGCGTGACGGCCAGACCTGCCAGTGCGCACAGCACAACAGCGATCTTCTTCATGAACCCTCCCCAGTTTCCCTTGTCTGGCACGATTCCGGGGTCGCTGGGCAGGGTCAAGCCTTTGCCGTACCGGTTTCTAGGCCCGCTCGTACGGCATCTTCTCCCCCGCCTCGACGCCGAACGGCAGGTGGTTGCCCGCGGGAGGCAATGGGCAGGTGGCGAAGTCGGTGAACGCGCACGGCAGGTTCGTCGCGCGGTTGAAGTCGAGGACGACCTTGCCGTCGACCGGGGTCGCGTTCAGGGATCGGTTCGCCGCGTACGTGGTCACGCCGCTGGTCTCGTCGGTGAAGAGGATGTTCAGGCCGCCGTTGTGTCCGTTGAACGCCGTCAGCGTGTGCTCGGCGCCGTTGTGCGCGAACCGCACACGGCCCAGTGCCTCGTACACGTGGCTAAGGCCTTCCACGACCGCGCCGACAGTCGTGGGGATCGGAGTGTCGAACGGTTCGTAGACACCTTCGAGCACCCACTGCTGCTGCGGTTCGTACGACGGCACGCCGTGGAAGTTCCGCAGCACCTCGGCCTTCGGGTCGTGGACGCGGATCAGATAACCGCCCCGGCGCGCGATCTCGACCTCGACGTCACCCACGGGGACGCGCGTGCCGGCACCGCTCTGCACGAGTTCGAACCGCTGCGTGTCCGACCCGTTGCGCCAGTACGCCGCGTTGTCGTCTTGCCACCACTCGCCCGGTAGGCCGTCATAGGTGCGTGGGGCCGTCTCCAGCCAGTCGAGCGAGACGAGCGCGAGCCACCCGTACGGGTCCGCCAGGCTCTTCTCCCGGTCCGTCTTCCAGGTCTGCCAGTCCTCCGCGAAGCTCATGTCCGGTGAAACGACGGGTCCGGGGATTTGCTTCCCCGGCCCACCTGCTGAGAGACCCACCTGGGAGTCGAACCCAGTCCTCCGGCTTTGCAGACCGTCACACGACCGTCGTGACGTGGGTCGTATCGCGCGTCCTGGTGTTGAACCAGGCGCCCCGGGCTTATGAGACCCAGGTGATCACCGGATCACGCGCGATGGGGTGACCGACCGGACTCGCACCGGCTTCGACCAGGACCACAACCTGGCGCCTCGACTGCTTCGGCTTCGGTCACAGCTGCCCGTCGAGGACTCGAACCTCGATCTCCGCGTCCAGAGCGCGGCGTCCGTGCCTGATTGGACCAACGGGCAACAAAAAAGCCGCCTCGTCGCGACGGCGACGGGACGGCTCCCCGGGACATGAGTCAGCTCATGCCGAGGAGCACCAGTCGTGCTGATGACACATGTGCTGGATCACGGCTGGCTCCTTTCTCCGGTTCGTTGGGATCCACTCTGACGGATGACCCAGGAGTGCCGCAACGCATTATCCGGGCGTTGCAAAAGTTTGCAGGATCGCGGCGCGTTCTCAAGTAATCCTCATGTCGACTTGCGGAAAACTTTTGCAACGTCTTTCCTGGACCGCTGACACACCCCACCCGGAAGGCAAGGACATGTCCCAGGACTGGTGGCGGCACGCCGTCATCTACCAGGTCTACGTGCGCAGCTTCGCCGACTCGGACGGCGACGGCGTCGGTGACCTGCCCGGCATCCGCTCACGCCTGCCCTACCTCCGAGACCTGGGCGTCGACGCGGTGTGGATCACGCCGTTCTACGCGTCGCCGATGGCCGACGGTGGGTACGACGTGGCGGACTACCGCGCGGTCGACCCGTTGTTCGGCGGGCTCGACGACGTGCGAGCGTTGGTCACCGACGCGCACGAGCTCGGTATCCGGGTGATCGTCGACATCGTGCCGAACCACAGCTCCGACCAGCACGAGTGGTTCCAGGAGGCACTGGCCGGGCGTGGCCGTGAGCGCTACATCTTCCGCGAGGGTGCGGGCGATCAGCCGCCGAACGACTGGGAGTCGGTGTTCGGCGGGCCCGCGTGGACCCAGGTGGCGGACGGGTCCTGGTACCTGCACCTCTTCGCGCCGGAGCAGCCGGACCTGAACTGGGAGCTGCCCGAGGTGCGCGCGGAGTTCCGCGACGTGCTGCGGTTCTGGCTGGATCTCGGTGTCGACGGGTTCCGGGTGGACGTGGCGCACGGGATGATCAAGGCGCCGGGGCTGCCGGACATCGGGCACGCCGACCAGCTGAAGCTGCTGGGCACGGAGGCGTTGCCGTTCTTCGACCAGGACGGTGTGCACGAGATCCACCGCGAGTGGCGTGCCGTGGTGGATTCCTATGAGGGCGACCGTGTTCTCGTGGCGGAGGCGTGGACGCCTTCCGCCGAACGCACCGCGCTGTACCTGCGCGACGACGAGATGCACCAGGCGTTCAACTTCCACTACCTCACCGCGGAGTGGACGTCCGAGGCGCTGCGTGCGGTGATCGACTCGTCGTTGGCGGCCGTGGCTCCTGTTGGTGCGCCTACTACTTGGGTGCTGTCCAACCACGACGTGCAACGGCACGTGACGCGGTACGGCGGCGGCGAGACCGGTGTGCGGCGAGCGCGCGCTGCTCTGGCGCTGATGCTGGCGCTGCCGGGCTCGGTGTACCTGTACCAGGGCGAGGAGCTCGGGCTGCCCGAGGTGCTGGACCTTCCGGACGAGGTGCTGCAGGACCCGATGTGGGAACGCTCCGGGCACACCGAACGCGGTCGTGACGGCTGCCGCGTGCCGCTGCCGTGGGCGTCTTCCGGGCCGTCGCTCGGGTTCGGTTCCGGCGGGTCCTGGCTGCCGCAGCCGGCGGACTGGGCCAAGCTCAGCGTGGAGGCGCAGGCGGGCGACCAGGACTCGATGTTGTCCTTCTACCGCAATGCTTTGCGCATCCGCCGCGAGCACCCGGCGCTCGGTGCGGGCGACGGTGTGGAGTGGGTCGACGGGCCTGCGAACGTGTTGTGGTTCCAGCGCGGCGGCTTCGCGTGCGCGGTGAACCTGTCCGGCGAGGTCGTCGCACTGCCGGATCCGGGCGCGGTGCTGCTGGCGTCGTCGTACTACGGCGTGCGCGACGGGCAGCTGCTCCTCCCGCCGGACACCACCCTGTGGTGGGAGGTCTGACCAGCATTTTCGCTTGATCACCAAAACTGTCGGACCCCCTGAGTACCGTTCGTCTCACATCAGATTCGAACCACACTCCGGGGGTCTTTCGGTGCACAGGGAGCTCGTCGGCGAGGACAGCTGGGTCATGCCCTCGGACTGGTCGCGGCAGGCGTTTCCCAGACGCGACGCCGGACCGCTGCCCGAGTTCGCGGCCGATCCTGTTGACGCGCAAGCGTTCCGCGATCACGTGGCGACGCAGGGCGAGAAGATCGCCGAGGTCCTCGCCCACTCCGCCTCGCACCCGGACCTGGTGCACGCGCTGCGGGACCAGCTGGACGGCCGCCCCTGCCCGCTCGGTGCCGCGGTTCTCGCGAAGGTGGCGCAGCGGGCCCAGTCACCGGTGCACTGGTGGATCTCCGAGCTCGGACTGCCTCTCGCCGCGGTCGCCGCCGTGCATTACGCGGAGGTGCACGTCAACAACTGGAAGAGCGGGCAGGGCGAGTGGTTCGGCAACCACCTGCACCTCGGTTCACCGCGCACTCTCGGCGAGCAGACCTTCGAGGCCAGAGCGCTGATGGACGTCCGCACCGCTCTGGCGGTCACCGACGCCGCCACCTACGAGGCCGCCGAAAGGGAACTGGAGAAGGCCGGTACCCACGCGTTCGGCCAGTCGTGCCGCGCTTTTCTCGTGCCGACACGGCACGACTGGTTCGAGGAGGCGAACGAGGACGAGGACGCGTCGTGGTGGATGGTGAACGCCGCGGCGAGCACTGTGGAACAGTTCAGGCGCCTGCGCGGCAGCAGCCTGACCTGGAGGCCGGAAGCCCTGTACACCGCGCTGCTCCTGCTGGGTCCCGCGCTCGCGCCGGTGCTCGACGCCGAGCTGCGCACGCGGGCCACCGGGGGCACGGACGGCCTCAGGCCGGCGCTCGCGGCGCTCGCGGCACTGCCGACCGACGAGGCGTTCCTGTTGCTGCTCAACCGTGTTCGGGAGAGACACGTCCGGCCCGCGCTGCACGCCGCGATGTCCGCATTCCCGCAACGGGCGGCCCGTCTGCTCGCACCGCGCGCCGCCAAGGACCCGGACGTCCGCCATCTGCTGCGCGTGCACCTGCTGATGCACCCGAAGCTCGAGCTGTCGCCCGAGACCGCCGCTCTGGTCGACGCCGCCGGGTTCGTCACGCTGCCGGACGCACCGGCGTCCGCACTGCCGCGCGTGCTGGCCGACCCGCCGTGGCTGCACCGCCGCCCGCAGCCGAAACCCGTGGTGCTGAAGGATCTCCCGGTGCTCGCGGCCGAACTGACGTGGCTGCCCGGCGAGCGGGAGGAGTGGCTGGAGGTCAGGGGCTGGTGGACCAGGCAGTCCCAGGACTGGCAACGGCTCGCGCATGCTGTCGGGCACCGTCTGGACCGCCGCCACGACCAGAGGCTGTTCCAGGCAGGTCCTGAAGAACTCGCCCGCCCGCTGCTCGCCGACTGGGTGCCGATCGACAACTGGGGCAGCGAGGCCTGGGGCAAGAACATCGTCGCGCGGTTCGAGCTGGACGCCCTGCCCGCGATGCGACGAGTGGCCGCGAGCAACCCGCGGACGGCGGGCGTGATCCTGCTCCCGTACGCCGCCTCCGACGTGGCCGAGCTGATGGCGGACTGGTTGGTGCGCCTCAAATCCGCCCGCACGTGGGCCGTCGCGTGGCTGGCCCGCCACCGCGAAGCCGCCGCCCGTCTGCTGCTCCCGGTCGCGCTCGGCGAGGCCGGTCCACAGCGCCGCGACGCCGAGGCCGCCCTGCGCCACCTCCACCTGGAGACCGGCACCGACGTCATCGCCGTCGCCACTTCGCTCAGCTCCGAGGCTGGCGCGGCCGTGCGCACGCTGATCGAGGTCGACCCGCTGGACGTCCTCCCGGCCAAGCTGCCCGTGATCGGTGACTGGGCCGACTCTCAGCTGCTCCCCCAAGTGCTGCTGGCCGACCGCACCGCCGCGTTGTCCCCGGAGGCCGCCAAGAACCTCCTGATGACCGCCGCGCTGTCCAAACCGGACGCCGTCCACCCCGGCCTGCCGATCGCGGTCGAGGCCTGCGACCGCGCGTCGCTGGCGGAGTTCGCCTGGGGAGTCTTCGGCCGCTGGCAGGACGTGGACGCGCCGGCCAAGGACGGCTGGGCCCTGCACGCCCTCGGCTGGTTCGGCGACGACGAGACGGCCCGCCGCCTGGCCCCGGTGATCCGCGCCTGGCCGGGCGAGAACGCGCACGCGAAGGCGGTGACGGGCCTCGACGTGCTCGCCCGGATCGGCACCGAGGTCGCCCTCACCCAGCTCAACGGCATCGCCGAGCGCGCGAAGTTCAAGGGCGTCAAGACCCGCGCGCAAGCCAAGATCGCCGAGATAG
>JAVXWK010000038.1:0-4232 GCA_032230575.1 Pseudonocardiales bacterium
CTGGTCACGGACACGGTGGCTGATCCGCAGGTCCGCCACCGCGGCACGTTCGGCGGCTCGTTGTGCCACGCGGACCCGGCGGGCGACCTGCTGGCTCCTGTGCTGGCCCTGGACGCCGTGATGATCATCGCTGGTCCTGACGGCCGTCGTGAGGTGCCGGCGTCGGAGTTCTTCGTCGACTACTTCGAGACCGCGCTGGCTCCGAACGAGATCCTCATTGATGTCAGGGTGCCGAAATACACTGGTTGGGGAGCGCACTACGAGAAGCTCAACCGGGTCGCGCAGGCGTGGTCGATCGTCGCGGTCGCGGCGGCCGTGCAGGTCCGCGACGGGTCGATCGCCGCTGCTCGAGTGGGTCTGACCAACGTGGGCTCCGGCCCGGTGCGTGCTACCGAGGTCGAGGCCGCGCTCGTGGGACAGCCCGTGTCGGCGATCTCCGAGGCGGCCTTGCTGGCCTCCACGGGTGACGGTTACAAGGACAACCTGGCTCGGGTGCTGACCGACCGCGCGCTGACGGCGGCGGTAGCGGGATGAAGCTGACGCACTCGTTCACCGCGCTTGCCCCGGCCGAGGAGGTCTGGGAGGCGTTGCTCGACCCGGAACGCGTGGCGCCGTGTCTGCCCGGCGCCACGCTGACCTCGGTCGACGGCAAGACGTTCAGCGGGGAGGTGAAGGTCAAGCTCGGCCCGGTGCAGCTGCTGTACCGGGGCACCGGCGAGTTCGTGGAGATCGACCCGGTGCTGCGCCGCGCGGTCATGAAAGCCGCGGGCAAGGACACGCGCGGCAACGGCACGGCGTCCGCTGTTGTCACGTTCCAAGTGGGTGACACGGTCGAGGTCGAGACCGATTTGTCGGTGACCGGTCGTCCGGCTCAGCTCGGTCGCGGCCTGATGTCCGAGGTCAGCGGCAAGCTCGTCGACCAGTTCGCGGAATGCCTGGCGAGCACGCTGGGTTCAGTGGATCCTGACGAGGTGGCGCAACAGCAGCATCTCCGTGTGGTCCCCGACGAGCCGATCGACCTGATCGACACCGCAGGCGTACCGGTACTCAAGCGCGTCCTACCCATCGCGGCCGCGGTGGTGGCCGTCGTGCTGTTCGTGGTCGTGCGACGCAGGCGGCAGCGCTGAAGCGTGTGGTCCGGTGGCCGGCATTCGCGCTGGTCACCGGCCTTGCGCTGGCCGCGTGCACGGGCTCGCCGGTGGTCATCACCACCGCACCCCTGACGCCCACCACTACGTCTTCTGGCCCGCCCCCGCCGCGTTCGTTCACGCTGACCGCGGGTGGCGACATCCTCATCCACCCGGCGCTGACCGACCAGGCCGTGGCCGACGGTGGCGCCGCGGGCCGCAACTACCTGCCGCTGCTGGCCGGCATCAAGGACACCCTGAAGGCTGATCTTTCGCTGTGCCACCTCGAGATTCCGCTGGGCACGAAGGACGGCCCGTTCGCCGGCTACCCCGCCTTCATCGCGCCGCCCGAGGTCGCGAAAGGCCTGGTCGACGTGGGCTACGACTCGTGCTCGACCGCTTCGAACCACACGCTGGACCGAGGCGTCTCCGCGATCCAGACGACGTTGGACGCGATGGACGCCGTCGGCCTCAAGCACACCGGCTCGTTCCGCACGCCAGAGGAGTCAGCCGCGCCGCTGATCCTGGACGCGGGCGGGGTGAAGGTCGCCCAGCTGTCGTTCACCTACGGCTTCAACGGGATTCCGCTGCCGCAGCCCTGGCGTGCGAACCAGATCAACGTCCAGAAGATCCTCGCGGACGCTCGCAAGGCTCGTGAGGCCGGTGCCGAGGTCGTCGTGCTGTCCGTGCACTGGGGCAACGAGTACCAGCACGAGGCGACCGAGGAGCAGAAGTCGCTGGCCCGCCAGCTGCTGGCCGACCCCGCCTTGGATCTGATCATCGGCACGCACGTCCACGTGGTGCAGCCGTGGGAGAAGATCGGCAAGAAGTGGGTCATCTACGGGCTGGGCAACGAGGTCGCCCGGCACTCCGAGCCTCGTGGCGTCACCGAGGAGGGCGTGATCGGCCGCTTCAAGTTCGAGCAGGGGCCGGAGGGGTGGAACGTCGTCGAGGCGTCCTACACGCCGACCCTGGTCGAGCTGGGGCCGCCGATCCGGCTGGTGGACCTGACTCGGGTGCCTGCGAACGCGCGGCGGACCGAGGCGATCAACCGGACCGAGGGCGTGGTGTTCAGCCTCGGCGCGAACGGTCAGGGCCTCTCACGCGCTAAGCCCTGATCAGCCGAAGGTGTGGAATTGCGGGACAGATTGGAGCGCTTCCATGTGCGACGGTGACTGAGACGAAAGGAGGTGCAGTGTTCGCTGTGCCCGGTTGGTCTCAGAGGGGCATGCCGGCGAACTCGACTATCAGGAAGCGCCCGCGGAGACCAGGGTCTACGAGGCCGACGCCCCGTTTCCGCTGAAGATCCAGGTGGATCGGCTCATCGACTGAGCCTGGCCAGCACCCTGTCGTACCGATTAGTCCAGGCCTTCGCGAGAGTGTCGCTCTCGAACTCCTCGATGCGGTTCGGCACGGGTGGTTTTGCCAGCACGGGCAGATAGCCGTCCACCGGTGTGAGCGAGTCGCTTGTGACATCGCCGTCCAACAGTTGCAATGTCGCCAGCCCGCAGGCGTAGTCGAGATCAGGCAGTGCCGCCGCCAGTGCGACTCCGGCCGCCATCCCCACGGACGTCTCCAGCGCCGACGACACCACGCACGGCAGTCCGCATGCTTCGGCCACTTCGAGTGCCTTACGAACGCCGCCGAGCGGCGCCACCTTGATCACCGCGATGTCCGCCGCGCCAGACACGGCCACCTTCAGCGGGTCCTCGGCCTTGCGAATCGACTCGTCCGCGGCGATCGGCACATCAACCCGCCGACGGACCGCGGCGAGCTCTTCCAGCGTGTGGCACGGCTGTTCCACGTACTGAAGCCCGCCCGCCGCCTTGTCCATGGCCTTGATCGCGGTGACGGCCGTGTCGGCGTCCCACATCATGTTCGCGTCGACCCGCACGAACCCACCCGGTCCGAGCGCATCCCGGACCGCTTCAAGCCGAGCGCAGTCCTCCGCGAGCGTCGACTCGGCGACCTTCACCTTGGCCGTCGAGCAGCCCGACCGCGCGACGATCTCGTGGGCCTTCTCCGCGCTCACCACCGGAACCGTGCAGTTGACCGGAATCCGTGAGCGGACCGGCGTCGGCCAGCCGTCATGAGCGGCTTCGAGCGCGCACGCCAGCCAGGCCACGGACTCGTCGTCGTCGTACTCCTCGAACGGGCAGAACTCGCCCCACCCGGCCGGCCCCTCGAACAGCAGACCGGTGCGCTGGGTGATGCCGCGGAACCGGGCCCGCATCGGGATGGAGTAGACGTGCACGGCACCGATTCAAGCGCACTTGACGAGCTCGAGCGAATGGCCGCCGCCCCGCAGGTTGACGGTGCCGACGGCCTGGATGCCGAGCAGCGTGCACACGATCTGCTGCACGGCGGCCTTGCTGAGCAGCGAGACGTCGGTGGAGATCGAGACGTCCAGCCCGTTGGCCACGCGGTCGACGGTGGCGGGGGCGGCGTCGAACGGGACCTCGGTGGTGAGGCCGCGGTTCTGCTCGGCCGCGGTGGGGCCCTGGGCGAGCAGGGCGACGACGTCGTAGCCGCTCAGGCTGCCTTGCGGGCGGTTGACGGCGACGACGCGGCCCTCGGACACCCAGTAGAGCGCGGGCGAGGTGTTCTCGACGGGACCGCTCGGCGCCTCCAGGCCGGGAATGGGGTCGGTCGGCCGGATTCCGCACGCGGAGACCACGACGAGCAGGAGCACGAGGCCGAGCTTTCGCAGGGGTCCCCTCCAGGGGGTCCCCCTAAATCCATTATCCCAGCCAGCACCGACAGTTTTGGGCCTCACAGGTCACCACCCAGCGGCAGCCGCAGCGTGAACAGAGCGCCGCCGCCCGGCCGGTTCTGAGCGACCAGGGTGCCGCCGTGCAGGCGGGCGTTCTCCCAGGCGATCGCGAGCCCGAGCCCGGACCCCTCGGACCGCCCGCGTGCCGAATCGGCCTTGTAGAAACGCGCGAACACGTGCGGCAGCACCTCGGCCGAAAGCCCCGGCCCGGAGTCGGCGACCATGATCACCAGCGACGACCCCTCGACGTACAGCGTCACCGTCACCGGCGGCGCACCGTGCCGCAGGGCGTTGCCGACCAGGTTCGCCACGATCACGTCCAGCCGCCGCGG
>JAVXWK010000065.1:0-11710 GCA_032230575.1 Pseudonocardiales bacterium
GCCACGGCGGTTGCGCGGAGCTGGCCCGAGATCTCGACCACGCCGTCCTGGGTTGCTTGGGCCTCGAAGTGGTCGCGGGCCTCGACCAGGGGGAGGCCGGTCGCGGACGCGAGTTCGGCCGCCACCAGGGCGCCGAACTCCGCGGGGGCGTTCAGGCCCGAGCCGACCGCGGTGCCGCCGATGGGCAGTTCGGCCAGGCGCGGGACGGACGACGAGAGGCGCTCGACCGAGTAGCGGACCTGGGAGGCCCAGGCGCCCACCTCTTGGCCCAGGGTGATCGGTACGGCGTCCATGAGGTGCGTGCGACCGGACTTGACCAGGTCAGCCCATTCCGAAGCCCGCGACTCGAGGACTGCCTGAAGGTGTTCCAGGGCCGGGATGACGTCGTTCACGACGGCCTCGGTGGCGGCCACGCGGAGGGTCGTGGGGAAGGTGTCGTTGGACGACTGCGAGGCGTTGACGTGGTCGTTCGGGTGGACGTCGCGGTCCAGGTTGTGCGTTGCCAGGGTGGCGATGACCTCGTTGGCGTTCATGTTCGAGGACGTGCCGGAACCTGTCTGGAAGACGTCGACCGGGAACTGGTCGTCCCACTTGCCGGCGGCCACGTCGTCGGCGGCGGAGGCGATGGCCGAGGCCAGGTCGTCGGGGAGGACGCCGAGGCGGGCGTTGGCTCGGGCCGCGGCTGCTTTGAGCAGGCCCAGGGCCCTGATCTGGGCACGTTCCAGGCCTCGACCGGAAATCGGGAAGTTCTCGACCGCGCGTTGTGTCTGGGCGCGCCACAATGCGTCGACCGGTACCCGGACCTCACCCATCGTGTCGTGCTCGACGCGGTACTCCTGTTCAGACATACCTCCGAGTCTCTATCGTCGATCACAGCACTGCCACCCACCACTGGCAGAAGGGCCGTCTCATGGAGCGTGACGTCGACCTCCTCATCGTGGGCGCTGGTCCCACGGGGTTGTTCGCCGCTTACTACGCAGGCTTCCGGGAAATGAACGTCGCCGTGGTCGACGCGCTGCCAGAACCTGGTGGCCAGGTCACAGCGATGTATCCGGAGAAGATGATTTACGACGTTGCCGGGTTCCCCGCGGTGCGCGGGCGCGACCTCGTCAACGGTCTGGTGGAGCAGGCAGGGCAGTTCAAGCCGACCTACCTGCTCGGCAGCCAGGCGCGCACGCTCGAGTCCACTGAGGACGGTCTGACGATCGGCCTCGCGGACGGCTCGACGATCAACACCAAGGCCGTGCTGATCACGGCGGGCATGGGCGAGTTCAACCCGCGCCCGCTGCCCGCCGGTGACGGCCGGCTGGGGCGCGGCATGGTGCACTTCGTGCCGGTGCTGGCCGAGCACGCCGGGCAGCACGTCGTGATCGTGGGCGGTGGCGACTCGGCGTTCGACTGGGCGCTGGCACTGCACCCGATCGCGGCCAGCGTCACGATCGTGCACCGCAGGGCCAACTTCCGCGCACACGCCGCCACCGTGCGGCAGGTGCGGGAGCTCGGCGTCGAGATCATCACCGACGCCGAGGTGCTGGCACTGCGTGGTGAGCCTCTGTCCGAAGTGGACGTCAAGGTCAAGGGTGAGGACGTGAAGACGTTGCCCGCGCAGACGGTTGTCGCGGCGCTCGGGTTCACGGCCGACCTCGGGCCGATCGAGTCGTGGGGGCTGGAGCTCGACCACCGCGCGGTCGTCGTCGACACCACGATGAAGACCAAGCTCGACCGGGTCTACGCGGCGGGCGACGTCGCGCAGTACCCCGGCAAGGTCAAGCTCATCGCCACCGGGTTCGGGGAGGCGGCGACGGCGGTCAACAACATCGCGGTCCTGCTCAACCCGTCTGCCCACCTGTTTCCGGGGCATTCCAGCGACGCGAGCTGACGTCGGCAGGATCCGCGAGTACGGGAGATTCTTCGCCGTGCTCGCGGATCCTGCCTGGTGCTTTCCAGACACGTCGACGGCGCCACGCCCACCTTGCGGACGATGTCGCGGTTCGACTACCGGGCATCGCGCTCGTCGTGGTGGGCAAGGAGCTGGAGCGGCTCAACGGATGGCTGCCCACCGGCCTCGCCGGTCGCGTGTCCGTGCTGGGACGCGACGACGGGTGCTGGTGGGCAGCAATCGGTTAAGGCAGCACCTGGACCTTCTCGCCGATCGCCAGGTTGTCGTAGAACACCAGCGATGCGTCGGCGGGCAGCCGGATGCAACCGTGCGACTGGACTGCTGTGTCACCCTGGTGGAACGCGATGCCCGTCGTGGTGAAGTACACCGCGTTCGGCATCGGGCCGTTGTAGGGAACGCTCCAGTCGTTCTTCACCTTGCGCAGCACGGAGAACATGCCGACCGGGGTCTCGTACCCCGGCTTGCCGTGGCTGATCGGGACCGGGCCGTAGCTCACGGCCCCGTTGAAGACCAGCCAGGCGCGGTTCGCGCCCTTCTCCAGGCACGCTCCGTTGTAGACGGTGCACCCCGCCGCAGCTTGCGCGGGTACCGCGAAACCGAGGAGCAGGAGCACCGTCGCGATGAGAACTCGCATCTCACATCACCCCTCTGTAGCGGGGTAACCACTACCGGGTGATCTGAATCATCGACTTATGGAAGAACCTGAACCTACCGAGAACGTGCCCACCGGGGTGCCGAAGCCGGGCTTGCCGTGGCTGATCGGGACCGGGCCGTAGCTCGTGATGCCGTTGGTGACGAGCCAGGCCCGGTTCGTGTGCTTCTAGACGCACGCTCCGTTGTGGACGGAGCGCCCGAAGGCCTGTGCGAGAGCGGTGAAATCGAGCAGAAGCAGGGCTGTGAGAGCCAGAACTCGCATAGTTGATCATTATGCGACCACCTGAACCGTCTCGCCGACCGAGAGGTTGTTGAAGTAGTACTGGGCGGACTGCGGGTCCAGGTGGATGCAGCCGTGCGACGGGACGGTCAGCGAACCCTCGTGGAACGCGATGCCGTCGTTGGTGAAGTACGTCGACCACGGCATGGGGCCGTTGTACGGCCGGCTCCACTCGTCCTTCACCTTGCGCAGCACGCCGAACTTGCCCAGCGGTGTCTCGTAACCCTTGCGGCCACTGGTGATCGGCACGGGGCCGTAGACGATTTTGTCGCCACGCACGATCCACGTCTGGTTCGTGGAGAGCTGGATGCACGCGCCATCGCTGATGTCACACGGCGTCGGCTTCACGACCGGCGCGGGAGGCGGTGGCGGCGGCGGAGGTGTCTCCGAAGAAGAGGGCGCCGCAGACGACGAAGACGGAACCCCGGAAGACGGAACGCCGGAAGACGGAACCCCGGAAGACGGCACCCCGGAAGACGGGGCAGAAGATAACGAAGGTGGTGGCGCCGTTGGTGTTTCTGCGTGCACAGCCCCCTGCGCGCACCCTGCTACCGACATCAACGCGACCGCCACGAGCAGCATCCGCATCGCGCACCCCCCTCAGTGATTCATCCCTTGCCGAAGTAGACGACCGGAGGATCACTCAGGTTGCAAAGCGGAGGGCCCGCCTCCTGTAACAGTTGGGAGACGGGCCCTCGGAATGCGTTTACCGCGGAGGTACTACAGGCCGCCCACGTTCGAGCTGACCCACGAGCGGTAGTACGAGACGTCCACGTAGATCGACGGAGCCTGGGCGCAGTTCGCGCCGCCACCGGAGCGGCTGGTCGCGCCGATGAGCTCCCAGCGGCCGGACACGGACTTCACCTGCGGGCCACCCGAGTCGCCGTAGCAGGCGCCCTTGTTGCCACCGGTGTTGTTCGTGCAGATCTCCGACGCGGCGGCGATGCCGGAGCAACGGCTGTCCGCGACGATCGACGTGTTGAGCTCCTGCAGGGTCACCGGAGCACCACAGGCACCGCGGACCGGGCAGGTCTGGCCCCAGCCGATGATGCGGGTGGCGGTGCCGACCGGGCCGGACGCCGCGGAGATCGCGATCGGGGCCTGGCTGACCGAGGTGTTGAGCTGCACCAGCGCCAGGTCGGCGGACGGGTGCGTGATGATCCGCGAGGCACCGGTCGTGGTGCCGCCGCTGGTGCGGTTCGTGGTGCCGATCCGGGTGCGGATGGACGCCGCCGACGAGCCCTGGACGCAGTGCTTCGCCGTCACGACCCAGTTGGCCTTGACCAGCGAGGCGCCGCAGAAGTGGCTGCCGGAGGTGCTCTGCAGGGACACCATGAACGGGTAGACCTGAGACGCGTTGGTCCCACCGACGATCATCGTGCCCATGTCGCCATCGGCAGTCGGGGCGGGAGCCGCGGTAGCCGCTGCGGCCGAGGCGAGCAGAGCGCCCGCGGCCACGGCGATTGCGGAGAACAACGAACGTGCCCTCATCGTTGAGTTCCTTTCCTGAACCCGGCGCAGGGTTGCCGGGGTCAGGAAGGGAAACTAGGGACGAAGGTCACATCGTCACTAGGGTCACTCGTCTGGTCACCGAGTGTTCACAGTTCACAGGAAATAGGACAATCAGGGCAGCGGCTGCTGCACGTCCTCGGGCAGGTCGAAGTCCACCGACGCGTATTCGCGCAGCTTGTGCAGGCTGTGGAAGCCGTCGATCATGCGCACGGTGCCGGACTTGGACCGCATGACGATGGACTGAGTGGTGCAGCCACCTGCCCGGTAGTGCACACCGCGCAGAAGGTCGCCATCGGTCACACCCGTGGCGCAGAAGAAGACGTTGTCACCCGACACAAGATCGTTCGTCGTGAGCACGCGGGACAGGTCGTGGCCCGCGCCGATCGCCTTCTCGCGCTCCTCGTCGTCCTTGGGCCACAACCTGCCCTGGATCGCGCCGCCGACGCACTTCAACGCAGCCGCCGCGATGATGCCCTCGGGCGTGCCACCGATGCCGATGAGCATGTCCACGCCCGACGTCGGACGGGCCGCCGCGATCGCACCCGCCACGTCGCCGTCGGAGATGAAGTGGATGCGGGCGCCGGCGCGACGCACCTCCTGCACGATCGACTCGTGCCGGGGCCGGTCCAGGATGCACACGTTCACGTCGGACACGTCGCTGTGCTTGGCCTTCGCGACGCGGCGGATGTTCTCCGCGATCGGCGCGGTGATGTCGATGACGTCGGCCGCCTCCGGGCCCACGGCGAGCTTCTCCATGTAGAACACGGCGGACGGGTCGAACATCGCCCCGCGCTCGGCCACCGCCAGCACGGCCAGCGCGTTCGGCATGCCCTTGGCCATCAGTGTGGTGCCGTCGATCGGGTCGACCGCGACGTCGCAGTCAGGGCCCTCGCCGTTGCCGACCTCCTCGCCGTTGAACAGCATGGGCGCTTCGTCCTTCTCGCCCTCGCCGATCACGACGACACCGCGCATCGAGACGGTGTGGATCAGCTTGCGCATCGCGTCGACCGCGGCGCCGTCACCGCCGTTCTTGTCGCCACGTCCCACCCACCGGCCGGCGGCCATCGCCGCTGCCTCGGTGACGCGCACGAGCTCCAACGCCAGGTTCCGGTCCGGGGCTTCGCGACGTCGTTCCGCGGGGGTGTTCACCATTGCGCGCCTCCATGCGACTACTCAGCGTGCCGGGTTTTTGATCGGCAAACTGAATCCTTGCACGGGATCACCCCTGCGAAACGTCCTCCTCGACCACAGCGAGAGCTGCATCGATTCGCTCGCGCGCACCGGCGAGATGCTGCTCACAAGTCTTGGCGAGCACCTCACCGCGTTCCCACAGGGCGAGTGAATCCTCCAGCGACAGGCCACCGGCCTCCAGCTTCCGGACCACCTCGACCAGCTCGTCGCGGGCGGCTTCGTAACCCAGTGTTTCCGAACTCACGCGGACTGGCTCCTCAGACGGCTCAGGACTGTCGCGACGGCCAGGTCGTACCCGACGAGCGCCTCCGCGAACTCTTCGCCGTCACCCTCTCGCACGGCCTCGTCGATGAGCGCCTCGGCCTCCGCGACGCGCCGGTACTGGACCGTCCCCGCGGTGGCCTCGCTCAGATCGTGCAACGTGAGGATCAACGTGCGGCGGCTCTTGGTGTCGCAGTCGCCCACCAGCGCCGTCCAGCACTCCGCCGCGGCGCGGTTCGCCGCCTCCGCCTTGTGTCGCAGTCCCGAGGTGCAATTGCCGGCCGCCTCCATGGTCAGGGGCAGGAACACGGCATCACGCATCATCGGTACCTCCCCCTTCCGCGCTGGTCACAACCGCCTGCACTGCTCCGTCAACGACGCGTACCCGCAGCTGTGTTCCGCTCGGGGCGTCCGTCACAGAACGCAACACGCCGTCGGGCCCGTCAGGTGTGACGAGTTGCACAACGGCGTATCCGCGAGCCAGCGTGGCGGCTGGTCCGAGGGTCGTCAAGCGGGCTTTCGTCCCCGACAGGTGGACGTCCTCCCGATCGAGACGTTGCGTGACGGCCCTACGGCCTTGGTCGCGAAGACGCCTCACCTCTTCGGCGCGGCGCTCCAGCGGACCGTACGGATCCGAAAGTACTGGTCGGGAGCGCAGGGCGTCGAGCAGTTTCCGCTCCCGGTCGACCCAGCCGTGCAGCGCGCGCCGGCCGCGATCGCGCATCTGGCGGACGCGTTCACTCTCTTCAGCGACATCGGGAACCACCCGTTTGCCTGCGTCGGTCGGCGTCGAACAACGCAGGTCCGCGACGTGGTCGACGAGCGGGGTGTCCGGTTCGTGCCCGATCGCGGACAGCACCGGCGTGCGGCACGTCGACACCGCGCGGCACAGCGCCTCGTCGGAGAACGGCAGCAGGTCCTCCACGCTGCCGCCGCCGCGGGCGATGATGATCACGTCGCACTCCGGGTCGCGGTCCAGGGTGGACAGTGCGGTCATCACCTGGGTGACCGCCATCGGACCCTGCACGGCGACGTTGATGACGCGGAAGTGCGCTGCGGGCCAACGGTTCCGCGCGTTCGTGAGCACGTCTCGTTCGGCTGCGGAGGCGCGACCGGTGATGAGACCGATCTTCTGCGGCAGGAACGGCGGGCGGCGCTTGCGGCGCGGGTCGAACAGGCCCTCGGCGTGCAGCAGTTTCCGCAACCGCTCGATCCGCGCGAGCAGCTCACCGATGCCGACCGCGCGGATCTCGTCCGCGCGCAACGACAGCGTGCCCCGGTTCGGGTAGAAGCTGATCTTCCCGTGCACCACGACCCGGCTGCCTTCGGTGAGCTGCAGCTCGCGCACCAGCGCGGCGTTGGCCGTGATCGACATCGACATGTCGACGCTGGGGTCGCGCAGCGTCAGGAACGCGGTGGAACTGCGCGCGTTCAGCTGCGTGACCTGGCCCTCGACCCAGAGCTCGCCGAGCCGGTTGATCCAGTCGAGCAGCTTGCGGGCGACCGTCCGCACCGGCCAGGGGTTCTCCGGCGTGGATTTTCCTTCACTCACTGAGCCTTGACCGTCGCGATCCTGCGGTTGAGCATGCCGACGAACTCCGGACGGGCCTCGTGCGCCTTCTCGTAGGTCAAAAGCTCCTCGAGCTGGTCGACGTCGAGGTTGCGCAGGCGGGCACGCAGCTGGGCGATCGACAGCTCGTCGTACATGGGCAGGAACTCCGGAACTTCGGCGATCGCCCGTTCCTCTTCCTCCCACGGGTCGTCGGCCGGCTCCTCAGCCGCGACAGCCGTGTCGGTCTCGCCGTCCTCGTCGAACGTCGCCCACTCCGGCTCCTCCTCCGCGGGCCTCAGTCCAGACAGGACGTCGTCACCTTTGATGGCGAGTTCGGTCACATGCTGCTGCACGCGCATGGACAACTGCATCGCCTCGCTGACCACCGTGAGAGGGAGTCCGGCGAGCTGCTGCGGCAGCCTGCGCGCCTGTTCGAGGGCGGTCACCGCGAGTCCAGCGGCGACGCGGACACCCAATGGCAGTGGCTTCATGCGCGTAAGCCTGCCGCAACTGCGCGCCGAATGCACTGGCCGTGGCCCTGGGTACCCTGGGGGCATGCCCAAGCGAGTCCTGTTGGCGAAGCCGCGTGGTTACTGCGCGGGCGTTGATCGTGCCGTGGAGACGGTCGAGCTCGCCCTCGAGAAGTACGGCGCGCCCGTCTACGTGCGCAAGGAGATCGTCCACAACAAGTACGTCGTGGAGACGCTGTCCGACCGCGGTGCCATCTTCGTCAACGAGACCGACGAGGTTCCTGAGGGCGCTCTCGTTGTGTTCTCAGCACACGGCGTGTCGCCGGCCGTGCACGAGGAGGCCGCGAACCGCTCGTTGCGCACCATCGACGCCACGTGCCCGTTGGTGACGAAGGTGCACAAGGAAGCCGTGCGGTTCGCCAAGGAGGACTACGACATCCTCCTGATCGGTCACGAGGGCCACGAGGAGGTCGAGGGCACCGCCGGTGAGGCCCCGGACCACGTGAAGCTCGTGGACACCGCGGAGGACGCGGCGAAGGTCGAGGTCCGCGACCCGAACAAGGTCATCTGGCTGTCCCAGACCACGCTCTCGGTCGACGAGACCATGGTGCGGGTCCGGCAGCTCAAGGACCGCTTCCCGGAGCTGCAGGACCCGCCGTCCGACGACATCTGCTACGCCACCTCGAACCGCCAGACCGCGGTGAAGACGATGGCGCCGTCGTGCGACCTGGTGCTCGTCGTGGGCTCGAAGAACTCCTCCAACTCGGTCCGGCTGGTCGAGGTCGCGCTGCAGCACGGCGCCAAGGCCTCCTACCTGATCGACTACGCCAAGGAGGTCGACCTGGCGTGGCTCGAGGGCGTCGAGACCGTCGGCGTCACGTCGGGCGCGTCGGTGCCGGACCTGCTGGTGATGGAGCTGCTGAAGTTCCTCGAGTCGCACGGGTTCGGCGAGGTCGAGGAGATCACCACGGCGAACGAGCGGATCACCTTCTCGTTGCCGCGTGAGCTCCGCAAGGACCTGGTCCGCTAACGAATTGCGTCGAGGGCCTGGTCCACAGCCAGGCCCCACACCGACAACGAGTCGGTGCCGGCGGACACCACCGTCGAGCCGTCCGGTCGCCACGCCAGGTGCGTGACGGCCTGCGTGTGCCCTCGCAGCGCCGCCCACAGCGTGCGACTCGCCACGTCCCACACGATGACGTCCCGGTCCCGGCCACCACTCGCGAGCCGGGACGAGTCGGGGCTGAACTCGAGCGCCGTCACCGCCTGAGTGTGGCCGCGAAGCTCACCGATCTGCCGCCACGTCGCGGTGTCCCACAACGCGATCAGGCCGTCGTCGTCGCCGGTCGCGAGCGTCTTCTTGTCCGGTGAGACGGCCAGCGCGCGCACGGGTCGTTTGTGCGGGCTCTGGAGCGCGGTCTCGTCGAACGTCGTGGTGCTGCGCACGCTCACGTTGCCGTCCTCGCGGCCCAGCACGATCTCCTGCTCGTCCTTGCCGAACGTCGCGGACGTGCGCTCGCCCCAGCTCAGGCCGCCGATCAGCCGCGGCGGTGACTTGTCCTTGACGTGCCACACGCCGTCGGGCACGTCACTGCCCACGGTCAGCAGCGCGTCGCCGTCGAACGCCATCGCCACCGGTGGCCGTCCGTCGGCGGGGAAGCCGAGGGTGTCGAGGGTCGTGACCGGGTTGCCCGTGTCGACGTCGCGCACTGACAGCGGCGCGCCGGTCACGACCTGCCTCAGGTCGGGGCTGAACCGGCCGGAGGCGCGTTGCACGACGCCCGTGGAGACCTGGTGCACCAGCCGCAGCGAGGAGTCCCGGCGTTCGAGCACACCGGCGTCGTCGAGGGTCACCACGACGCCGTCGGAGTCGACTCCCAGCGCGCGCACGGCCCGGCCGGACCCCGTCGGGACGTTGCGGGCCGGCCAGAAGCGCAGGGCGTGCTCGGTGAGCAGGACGAGTGATCCGTCCGCGGCGAACTGGGTGCCGAACACCGGCTCGCCGACCGCGAGGGTGGCGATCAGGCTGCCGCGGGCCATGTCCCACAGGTGCACCTGGCCGTCCATGCCGGCCGAGACCAGCACGCCGCCGTCGTCCTTGAGGGTGAGCGTCATCGCGGCGCCCGAGTGGGTGGGGAGCGACGAGGTGACCGCACCGCTCGCGATGTCCCGCAACTGCACGACGCCGTCGTTGGTCGCCACCAGGGCGACCTTGCCGCCCCGCAGCAGCCTGACCCTGGTGATCTCGCCGGAGCCGACCGTGAAACCGCCGATCCGCTGCCTGCTGGTCAGGCTCCAGATCGCGACCGACCCGTTCGAGGTGAGTGCGACGGTGTCGCCGTCCAGCGAGAACGGGCCGGTGATCGCGCCGACCGGCAGTTCGAACCGCGGCTGCCGCGTGTCCAGGTCCCACATCGTGCCGCCGACGAGGAGCGAGTGGCCGTCGGCGGTGAAGGCCGCGCCGACCGGGGACTTGGTCCGCGTGAGCTCGACCGGCTGGGCGTCCGGGCTCGACCGCAGCAGGATTCGGCCGTTGCCCAGGGACATGACGATCCGGCCGTCCGGCGCCTGGTCCCAGCCGAAGACGTAGCTGGAGCTGTCGCCGCTCGGGATCCAGCGAGTCGGTTCGAGGCTGACGGAGTCGTACTGCTGGATGCCGAGCCCGCCGGACAGGCTGATGGTGGTGCTGCCGAGGCCGAAACCCCACATGTCCTTGACGTTGATCGTGCGGCCCATCCCCGCCTCGGCGAGGGTGAGCGTGCGGCTCCTGACCCCGGCGGCGGCCGCGCTGAGCACCCTGCCGCGGGCTTCCGGCGTCGGGTAGGCCTGGTACGCCTCGAACGCGGTCTGCCCCGCGCGCTTCGGGTCGCTGGTGGCCAGTGCCTCGGACTGGGCGGTGAGCTCCTGCGACTTCCGCACGAGCTCCAGCCGGTCGACCTCACGGCGTTGCTGCACCGCGACGACCGCGGTCGCGGTGGTGGCGATCAGGAGTCCGGTGAGACCGGCCGCGATCCAGCGCACGCGACGGGAACGACGGCGTTCGCGAGCCTTCGAGGCACCGATGAACTCGCTTTCGGTCGTGGTCAGCTCCGGCGTCGCTCGGGCGACCCACTCGGTCGTCTCGGCGAGCCTTCCCGTCCGGTAGAGCGAGTCGTCGTCGCGGCCCAGCTCCTGCCACGTGCGGGCCGCGTCGGTGAGCCTGCGGTGCGTCCTGAGGCCCTCGTGGTCCTCGTCCAGCCACGCCCGCAGCCGCGGCCAGGCCCGGAACAGCGCCTCGTGCGTCACCTCGACGGTGTTCTCGTCGACGGTGATCAGCCGGGTGTCCGCGAGGACGTTCAGGACCTCTTCGCCGACCACGTCCTGGCGCGGGATCGGGCGCTTGGTGCCGTCGGAGCTGAGCCGGAGCAGGAGCTGCTTGGCGAGACGTTGCTCGTCCTCGTCGAGGGAGGCGTACGCGGCTTCGGCGCTCTGGGCGAGCGCGCCCTGGATGCCGCCCGCTGCCTGGTAGCCCGCGAGGGTCACCGTGTTGCCGCGACGGCGGTGCCACGTTTCGAGCAGCGCGTGCGACACGAGGGGGAGCACGCCGCTGCGTCCTGCCGCCTCTGCCACGAGGGTGGTCAACAGGGCCGTTTCGACCGTGCAGCCCACGGTGGCGGCGGGTTGCGTGATGGCGCGCCGTAGCTCGTCGGGCGTCATCGTGCCGAGAAGCACCTGTGCGTCCGTGAGTGCGTCGGCGAGCTTCGGGTACTGCGCGCAGTGCGGGTAGAAGTCGGACCGGATCGCGATCACGCGGCGGCAGTCGGTGGAGAGCAGGGCGTCGAGGAAGGCGCTTCGCTGCACCTCGTCGTCGCACAGCGTGAAGAGCTCCTCGAACTGGTCGACGACCAGCA
>JAVXWK010000120.1:0-3956 GCA_032230575.1 Pseudonocardiales bacterium
CAGTCCTTGTGATCCCGGCTCGTCCATCGCGCGCCTGAGATACCGAACGGCGTCCACGACCCGGTTGCGCGCGCGGGCTCGTCCGGCTGCGGACACCAGCACCTCGGTCGCCCACTCCTCGTCCAGCGGCCGCGTCTCGACGAGGTGCTCGGCCACGGCCTCGGCCGACGCACCCGTCTCGGTGAGCAGGCGGGCCGCTGCCGCGTGCAGGTCCTGGCGTTCGGTGATGGTCAGCTCTTCACGAAGTGTGTTGCGCACCAACGGATGCACGAGCGAGCCGTCCGCCGACAGCAGGCCCATGCGGTGCAGCGAGGCGATCGTTCCGGCCAGCTCGCACGGTTCGGTGCCGATCAGTTCGGCGACGCGCGGCAGCGTGACCTCGCCGCCCAGCACTGCCAGCGCGTGCAGGGCGTCGGGAGCGTGCGGGGCGAGGCGGCGCAGCCGGACGTTGACCGTGGGCAGCAACGCAGGTGCGGTCTCACCGGGGTAGGAGCGGATCAGGTTGAGCAGCAGCAACGGATTGCCGCCTGCCTGCGTGCGGCAGAGCAACACGAACTCGTCGTCGACGCGTCGCCCCAGCTCCTGTTCGACCAGCGCGCGCACGCCGTCGAACGACAGCTCGTCCAGCCGGATCTCACTGGTGCTCGCGGCGAGCAGCTCCTCGAGCGTCTGCGGTCCCGTGCACACCTCGCCCGCGCCGATCCCCGCCAGCGCGAACACCGGCAGGTGCTCGATGCGGTGCGGCAGCGTGCTCAGCCACTGCAGCGACGGCTGGTCGGCCCACTGCGCGTCGTCGACCACGAGGGCGACGGGCCGCTCGTTGGCGATGCGCGCGAGTGCCCGGTGCAGGACGTGCAGCTCCGGCAACGTCACCGGCCCCGGCTCGGCGAGTTGGTCGGACTGCCCCAGCGCGGCGGCGATGCGCGGCAGGTGCTGCACCTCCTCCCCCGGCTGCACGCACACGAAGAGGCGGCTCACCAGCCCGAACGGCAGCTCGCGTTCCAGATAGCTCCCCCGCGCGGCCAGCACCGTGAACCCTCGCTGCGCCGCCAGCTCCCGCGCGGCGGTGAGCAGTGCCGTCTTGCCCGACCCCAGTCCCCCGGTGGCCACCACAAGATGCCCGTCGCCGCGAGCCGCCGCCGACAGCGCGCCCGCCAGCCGAGTCGTCTCCCGGTCCCGCCCGACCAGTCCAGGTTTCGCAGCCATGGGTCCATCTGAGGCCTGTCGCCCATCAGCCCCCTATTGCGAGGGCATCACCCGATGCCGGCGAGCCTCAGGATCGCCGTGGTCGCCGCGGCCAGGACGATCACCGCGATGAACGGCAGCTTCCGCCACGCCGCGAGCCCGCCGACGACCACGCCGATCGCCAGCGCCCAGCCGCCGAACTGCTTACCGTTCGTCAACGCCGACACCGCCACCAGCGCCAGCAGCAACACCGTGGCGGACGCCGAGAGGAGGTCACGGACCTTGTCCGGGAGCGTGAACCGGTCTCTGAGCAGCGGCCCGGCGAGCCGGATCGCGAACGTGCCTGCGGCGAGGATCAGGACTGCGGCGACGGGCACGGCTCCTCCTTCTTGGTCTTGAACACCAGCAACCCGGCCAGCGCCAGCAGCACCGGCACGCCCGCGGGCAGGAACGGCGTCGTCGCGAGCGCTATCGCCGCTCCGGCCAGCGCCGCGTTGCGCGTCGCCGCGTCCTTGAGCGCCGGCAGCGTGAGCGCGAGCATGGCCGCCGGGAACGCAGCGTCCAGCCCGAACGTCGCCGGATCGCCGATCGCCTGCCCCGCGAGCGCGCCGATGAGCACTCCGGTGTTCCAGCTGAAGAACAACGACACGCCGCACGCCCAGTAAGCCGCGCGGGCTTTGCCTGGGTCCTTCTGCGCCATCGCGAAGGCCGTCGACTCGTCGATCAGCAGGTGACTGCCGACGATCCTGGCCAGCGGGTTCCTGCCCAGCACGTCCCCGACCGCCAGCCCGAACGGCAGGTGCCGAGCGTTGAGCACCAGCCCTGCCACGACGGCAGCCGCAGGGCTGCCACCAGCGGCGACGATGCCCACAGCCATGAACTGCGAGCCGCCCGCGAAGATCACCAGCGACATCAGCACCGGTATCCACCACGGCAGGCCCGAGCCCACCGAGATCGCGCCGAACGAAGCACCGGTGACCGCGGCACCAAGTGCTACTGCGGTCACGTCACGCAGGAGCACAGCATCAAGGGTTCGCCATATCGAACGCATCACCCATTACGATGAACACCTGAACGGGTGTTCGTCAAGCCGAACGGATGGACTTCTGTGTCGAACGCACCACTCGACCTCATCGCGGCCAACCTCCGCCGCGAACGCGACCGCACCGGCATGTCGCTCTCCGACCTCGCCCGCAAGGCCGGAATCGCCAAATCCACGCTCTCCCAGCTGGAATCCGGCGCGGGCAACCCGAGCGTGGAAACCCTGTGGGCCCTCGGAGTCGCCCTGGGCGTCCCGTTCAGCCGCCTCGTCGAACCCGCCGTCCCCCGCGTCCAGGTGATCCGAGCCGGCGAGGGCCCGGTCATCCACTCCGAGCGCGCGCACTACTCCGCCACGCTGCTGGCCGCCTGCCGTCCGGGCACCAAGCACGACATCTACTGGCTGGCCCTCGAACCCGGCGGCGCCCGCGAGTCCGAACCGCACGTGCCGGGCAGCGTCGAGCACATGATCGTGGCTTCCGGCCGCTGCCTGGCGGGCCTCGCCGAGGACCCGGTCGAGCTCGGCCCAGGCGACTACATCGTCTATCCCGGGGACCTGCCGCACATCTGCAAGGCGCTGGAGCCGGGCACGACCGCGATGATGGTCATGGAGCACACGTCCTGAACGGCACGTCCATCCGGCCACGATGACCGGATGAACGTGCCGCCTGCGATTTTCTAGTAGGCGGCGGGCCGGAAGCCGCCCCACCCGGAACCGACCTGCACCGCCGTGGAGAGGGTCCCGTCGCCCTCGCCACCCCACCGCCACAACGTCGCGTCGCTGGCCCGCACCGCCACGATGTCGGCCTTCGCGTCACCGTTCACGTCGAGTGCGTTGAGACCGGAGAACCCGGACCACCCGGCGCCGACCTGACGGCCGCTCGAGAAGGTGCCGTTTCCGTTGCCCTCCCAGAAGAACAGCTCGCCGGCCGTGTTCACGCCCCACAGGTCGCCGTCGCCGTCACCGTCGGCATCTCCGCCGACGAAGCGCGGGAACGACGCCCAGCCCTCGCCGATGAAGATCCGCGCGGAGAAGTTGCCGGAGCCCTGCCCGGGGTACCAGTAGAGCCTGCCGCCGTCACGGCCGACGATGTCCGCGCGGTTGTCGCCGTTCACGTCCAGCACCGCGAACCACTCCAGCGTCTGCCACCCGGAACCGGAGTTGGCGAGCTTGGTGAACGTGCCGTGGCCCGAGTTGTGCCAGTAGTGCAGCGAACCGTCGGTGTCGGTGGCGATGATGTCCGCGAAGCCGTCGGCGTTCGTGTCGCCCACGCCGATGCGGTTGAACGACGCGGACCAGCCCGGTCCCACTTCGGTGGACGCGCCGAACTTGCCCGTCGAGGTGCCGGGGTAGAGGCGCATCGTGTTGTCCGGGTCGACCGCGAGCAGGTCGTCGTAGCGGTCGCCGTTGACGCTCTCCGCGGACAGGCTGCGCGCCGCGGTCCACCACGTCGTCTGCTTGCGGGCACCGGCCCAGCTGAAGCTGAAGTGGATGTGGTCTGTGTGCGGGGACTCGCCGCTGTAGGCCTGCCAACCGGAAGACGCCTCGTAGGCCTTCCAGATCTTGTGGTTCCAGATCATGTACATGATGCCGAGCCGACGGGCCAGCGCGTGCTTGTTGCCGTACTGGTCGGTGGCGAGCATCCAGTTCAGCAGCTCGTTGGCGTTGGCCAGCTGGGTCGAGTTGTTGGCGTTGAAGCCGAAGTCGAGCGCGCGGCCGTCGTGATGGTCGC
>JAVXWK010000196.1:0-11216 GCA_032230575.1 Pseudonocardiales bacterium
GAGCGCCGCGATCTGCTGGCTCACCGACGACTGGGTGTAGCCGAGCCGGGCCGCCGCCTGGCCGAACGTTCCTTCCTCGGCGATCACGGCCATGGCCCGCAGGTGACGCAATTCGACATCCACGACCTTGAATATAAGTGATAGCGATCGATTTGATCGAAAGTCATCGCTTTTCACGATGAACTCGCGGACCTAGCGTGATTGCCATGACGACCTCGATCACGATCAGCCCGGCCCGCATCTCGTTGCCGCGCCTGGGGTTGCCCAAGCTGGTCTGGGCCTTGGCGGCCACGCAGTTCGTCGGCAGGGCCGGGGGCGTCGTGCGGTCGTTCCTGGTGCTGTACCTGACGCAGGCGCAGCACCTCTCGCCCACGACAGCGGGCACGGTGGTCGCGGCTCTGGGCGTGGGGGACATCGGATCCCAGCTGCTCGGTGGCTGGCTGGGAGACCGGATCGGCCGGCGCAACACCATGCTGGTGGGGTTCGTGGGCGCCGCGGTGGCGCTCGCCGTGCTCGGCTCGGCGGACTCGATGCCCGAGATCTGGGCGGCCGCCGTCGCCGTCGGGCTGACCGTCGAGCTGCACCGCCCGGCCGGATCGGCCGCGGTGGCGGACCTGCCCGCACAGCAGCGGATCCGGGCGTTCGGGTTGCTCTACTGGGCGGCGAACCTCGGCTTCTCCGTCGCCACGGTGGCGGCCGGGATCCTGGCCAAGCACGGCTACGGGCTGCTGTTCTGGATCAACGTGACGGCCTCGCTGGTCGCGGCGCTGATCGTCTGGCGCCAGGTGCCGGAAACCCGTCCGGCGGGGTCGGTGCGGACGCGGCAGGCACTGTTGCCGGTGGTGCTGCGGGACCGGTTGATGATCGCGATGATGGCGATCCACGTCGGCTACTTCACGCTGTTCCTGCAGACGTTCACGACGTTGCCGCTGCTGATGACGGCCGATGGTCTCGGGCCTGGGACGTACGGTGCGGTGCTGGCGTTGAACGGGATCGCCATCGTGGCGCTCCAGCCGGTGGCGGTCAGGTTGCTCGCCGGTCGCAGCGGCAGTGTGGTGTCTGCCGTCTCCATGCTGCTGGTCGGGGTCGGTGCCGCGCTCGGCGCGGTGAGTCACGGCAGCGCGGCGTTCGCCGGATCGGTCCTGGTCTGGACCCTCGGCCAGATCGGCATCGCGGTCCGGTTCGGCGATACCTTCGCCGACATCGCGCCCGCCGAGTTGCGCAGCGCGTACATGGGTCTCGCCTCGACCACGTGGAGCATCGGCGCGGTGCTCGGGCCGCTCGCCGGAACCGCGCTGCTCGGCCTGGGCGGACCGGCCGTACTCGGATCAGCCTGTGCGATCGGTGGGATCGCACTCTTCGTCGCTCGGAAGGCGTTGTCATGACCAAGATGCGTTCGGCACTCTGGTTGCCGATCTTCGACGAACTCGCCGAACCCGCGGTGATCGCGCGGCTGGCAGCCGAAGCGGAAGAGGCGGGCTGGCACGGGTTGTTCGTGTGGGACCACCTGCGCTGGCAGGCACCGGTCCGGGAGGTCGCCGACCCGTGGATCACGCTGGCCGCGGTCGCCACCGCCACCGAACACCTGCGGCTCGGCCCGATGATCACGCCCCTCGCCCGGCGGCGGCCGGCCAAACTCGCGAGGGAGACCACGACGCTGGACCGGCTCAGCGCTGGCCGGCTCACCCTCGGCGTCGGGCTGGGCAGCGACCGGTTCGGCAACGAGCTGTCGAAGACCGGCGAGGAGCTCGACGACCGGCAGCGAGGCCGGATGCTCGACGAGTCCCTGGAGATCCTCACCGCCGCGTGGTCCGGTGAGCCCGTCAACCACCGCGGCGAGCACTACACCGTCGACGGCATCGAGTTCCTGCCCCGGCCGGTCCAACGACCCGGCGTGCCGGTGTGGGTCGCGGGATTCCCGGGGAATCGCAAGCCGATGCGGCGAGCGGCCCGGCACGACGGGTTCTTCCCGGTCAACCTCGAACACCCGGATCAGGTCGCCGAGATCGCCGCCACCATCGCCGATCTCCGCGACGACCCGACGGCGCCCTACGACATCGCCGTCGCCCTCCCGGCCGGCACGGACCCACTGCCGTACGCCGCGGCGGGCGCCACCTGGTGGCTGACCGACGTCTCGCCGGGCGACACGCTGGACCACGTGCGCGGCGTGCTGCGCGACGGCCCAGCGGCTTGATCAGACGGTGGCGGACCGGTCCGCCAGCCTCTTCGCCACCGCCAGCACCTCCGGCAGGATCCGCGACACGGCTTCCTTCGTGAGCCTGCCTTCCGGTCCTGACACCGACACGGCGGCCAGCGTCGGGCCGCCGATCACCGGTACCGCGATGCACCGCACGCCGAGCTCCTGTTCGGACTCGTCGAGCGCGTAGCCGCGTTCCTGGATCTCGTCCAGCTCGTCGAGCAGCGCCACGGCGTCCGTGATCGTGTTCGGTGTGTAGGCGGGCAGGCTCGTGCGTTCCAGGAGCTGCCGCACCTCGTCCCGCGGCAGCTGCGACAACATCGCCTTGCCCACTCCGGTGCCGTGGGGCAGGAGACGTCGGCCCACCTCGGTGAACATCCGCATCGAGTGCTTCGACGGGACCTGCGCGACGTAGACGACCTCGTCGCCGTCCAGCACCGCGAGGTTTGCGGTTTCCTCCACGGAGTCAACTAGCTGTGAGAGGAACGGGCGGGCCCACGTGCCGTACTGGCGGGAGGCGGTTTCGCCCAGGCGGATCAGGCGGGACCCGAGGGTGTAGCGCCGGTTGCTGTTCTGGCGCACATAGCCCAGCGTGACAAGTGTGCGGATGAGGCGGTGGATCGTGGGGAGGGGGAGGCCCGAGGCCGTGGCGAGCTCGGACAGGGAGGCTTCACCGCCTGCGTCGGCCAGGCGTTCTAGCAGGTCGAAGGCCCGTTGAAGGGACTGCACGCCACCTGTGGACACGTGCGGCTCCTCTCATTGCTGTTCCGCAATGCAGAAACTATAGTCCACACAGCAAAACCGAGAGAGGTGGATCCAGGTGCAGGTCCTCACCGAAGAGGCTCTTGAGTTCGTCGCGAAGCTGCACGAGGCGCACGCCGGTCGCCGGGACGAGCTGCTCGCTCTGAGGAAGGAGCGGCGCCCTCTCGGGTTCTTGCCTGAGACGCAGGACGTGCGGGACGGCGAGTGGCAGGTTGCCGAGGCCCCTGAAGCACTCCGGGACCGCCGCGTCGAGATCACCGGGCCCACCGAGCGCAAGATGACGATCAACGCGCTGAACTCGGGTGCGAAGGTGTGGCTGGCGGACCTCGAGGACGCGAACACGCCGCACTGGGACAACGTGGTGCAGGGACAGGTGAACCTGTACGAGGCGGCGCGCGAGACGATCGAGTTCACCTCGCCGGAGGGCAAGGAGTACAAGCTCAAGGGCGGGCCGTACCCGACCATCGTGGTCAGGCCGCGCGGGTGGCACCTGGACGAGCGGAACCTGCAGTTCGGCGGGAAGAACGCGGTCGGTGCGCTCGTGGACTTCGGGCTGCACTTCTTCCACAACGCCGAGATCGGGCGGCCGTACTACTACCTGCCGAAGATGGAGTCGCATCTTGAGGCGCGGCTGTGGAACGACGTCTTCACCACGGCGCAGAAGCTGAAGGGCGTTCCGCACGGGACGATCCGCGCGACGGTGTTGATCGAGACGATTCCGGCCGCGTTCCAGATGGAGGAGATCCTCTACGAGCTGCGCGATCACGCGTCCGGGCTCAACGCGGGGCGCTGGGACTACCTGTTCAGCGTCATCAAGTACTTCCGCGACGCCGGTGCGGACTACGTGCTGCCGGACCGCAACAGCGTGACGATGACGGCGCCGTTCATGCGCGCGTACACCGAGCTTCTGGTGAAGACGTGCCACAAGCGCGGGGCGTTCGCGATGGGTGGCATGGCGGCGTTCATTCCGAACCGGCGCGATCCGGAGGTCACGGAGAACGCGCTGCGCAAGGTTCGCGAGGACAAGACGCGCGAGGCGAACGCCGGTTTCGACGGCTCGTGGGTGGCGCACCCGGACCTGGTGCCGATCTGCCGCGAGATCTTCGACGGCGTGCTCGGCGACAAGCCGACCCAGATCGACAAGCAGCGGCCGGAGGTCGACGTGACGGCCGAGCAGTTGCTGGACTTCAAGTCCGCGGGTGGTGCGGCTACGCGAGCGGGGCTCGAATCCGCCGTTGACGTCGGTGTGCGGTACATCGCGTCGTGGCTGGGCGGAAACGGCGCGGCGGCGATCCACAACCTGATGGAGGACGCGGCCACCGCGGAGATCAGTCGGTCCCAGATCTGGCAGTGGATCCACAACAAGGTCGTGCTCGACGACGGCACGCAGGTGACCGCCGACGCGGTGCGGGAAGTCCTTGCGCGCGTGGGCAAGGAGGTCGAGGGACCGCACGTGGCAGCGGCCGTCGAGCTGTTCGAACTGGTCGCGTTGTCCGAGGACTTCGTCGACTTCCTGACGCTCCCGGCGTACGAGCGCATCTGATGTACGAGACGTCGTTGTCACCCGAGGACGTCGCGCGGGTGACCGCGCGGCTGTCCACTGTGGAACGTGACTGGCCGGTGGGCCGTCAGCCCGTGCACACGTGCTACGTGCCCGCCGGCCGGATCATCGCGACCACGGTGCGGGACTGGGGTCGCGAGGCGCTGGAGTCGATCGAGCCCGAACTGCTGCCCGAGCTGCCGGAGGGTGTGCTCGACCGGGTTCGCGCCAAGCTCGTCAGGGAGCCGATCGAGGACCTGCGGATCGACTTCGAGGACGGCTACGGCGCGCCCGAGGACGACGTCGAGGACATGGACGCCGAGAGCACGGCGCACCTCGTGTCGCGCTGGGTGCAGGAAGGCACGGCGCCGCCGTCGTTCGGGCTGCGGATCAAGTCCTTCGACACCTCGGCGTTGCGCGAGCGGGGGCTGCGCACGTTGGACATCTTCCTGACAGCACTGGGAGAGGTTCCGCCAGGTTTTGTGATCACTTTCCCGAAGGTGACATCAGCCGACCAGGTCGAGGTGTTCGGCGAGGTGCTGGACCTCTTCGGGAAGGATCTCAGGTTCGAGATCCAGGTCGAGACCACCCAGTCCATTGTGGATCACGAGGGACGGCTCGCCATCCCGCGGTTCATCAAGGCGGGCAAGGGCAGGGTGACAGGTCTGCACTTCGGGACCTACGACTACACGGCGGGCTGCGGGTTGTCCGCGGCGCAGCAGCACCTGGCGCACGGCGCGTGCGACTTCGCGCGGCACGTCATGCAGGTTTCCGCTGCTGGGACAGGGGTTCGGCTGTCCGACGGGTCCACCAACGTGCTGCCGGTCGGTGATCAGAAGAAGCTGGGCTGGGACACGCACTACCGGCTCACCCGGCGATCACTGGAACACGGTTTCTACCAGGGCTGGGATCTGCACCCGGCACAGTTGGTGACACGTTATGCGGCCGTTTACGCCTTCTACCGCGAGGGTCTGGACGCCGATGCCGGGCGCCTGAAGTCCTATGTGCAGCACGTTTCCGGAGGGGTTCTGGACGAACCCGCGACCGCCCAGGCGTTGTCGTCCTTCTTCCTCCGGGCGGTGGACTGCGGTGCGCTCGATCCGGCGGAAGTGCAGGTCGCGACGGGTCTGGACGAGTCGGCTCTGAGAGGCCTCGTCGCACGATCAGGCTGACCGGGTCATCACCCGTTCGTGTGGTTCTGTCAATGGGTGTCGAATGTTCGGAGGCAATGGGTGCAGGGTGGCTCGCATGAGCATGCGTGCTGGTCTCTGGACGGGGCTGCCCGACCTCGATGCGGCGGAGCACAAGTACCAGGTCGTCGCGTGCGAGGCGGATGTGGACACGCTGATCGGCCTGCTGGGCAGGCCGCAGTGCAACGACGGATCGCTCGACCACTTCGGAAGGGCCCTCACCGCGGAGGGCGACCCGGACCACAACGTGGTGCTCGCCGTGCGGGGCGGCTGGGGCTACATGTACTACGTCGACAACGTCTTCATGGGCTGGCCGAAGGGCTCGGACGAAGCGCCGTACGTCAACGAGAAGTACACCGACTTCCCACCCGGCGTCGGTGTGCCGCTCGAGAAGTACCGGCAGCTGCTGATCGAGTTCATGACCACTGGCGAACGCCCGACAGGTGTGGACTGGTACAGCGAGGCGGATCTCTTCCACTCGTGGCGTGACCAGCAGATGTCCTTGCGCGGAACCGAAAAGCGGTGACCTCGGTCTCGTTCGGGTAACAACGACCGGGCGTGTCGCGTTACCCCTCCCGTGGCTACTGCAGTTGTGATCGGAGCGGGCATCGCCGGCCTGCTGACCGCGAAGGCGTTGGAGGACAGGTTCAGCAGGGTGATCGTCGTGGAACGCGACAGGTTGCCCGACGAGGCGGAATACCGTTCCGGTGTCCCGCAAGGAAGGCACGCGCACGGGTTGTTGTTGCGCGGTGCTCAGATCATGGAGGACTTCTTCCCCGGCCTGCGCTCCGAACTGGTCGCCGCCGGGGCGCAGCTGATGGACGCCGGGCGCGCACGGGTGCTGACTCTGCACGGGTGGGCCGCGCAGGGGGAGACCGGCTTGCCGATGCTGTCCGTCAGCCGTCCGTTCCTGGAGACCGCGATCCGCCACCGCGTCTCCGCGGAATTCGTCGACGGCACGAATGTCGTGGGCTTCCGGTTCGACGGGTCCACTGTGGACGGTGTGCGGGTGCGGGCCAAGGATTCCCCGGCCGAGGAGGTCATCGAGGCCTCGCTGGTCGTGATGGCCGCCGGACGCACCGCGAAGCTGGCCGACTGGCTGCGCGCCGCGGGTGTCGAGGTGCCCGAACCCGTGTCCGCCGACTCGCGGACGGGGTACGCGACGAGGTTGTACTCCTTGCCGCACAACGACGAGGTCGCGATCGGGCAGCTGATCAGCGCGCCTTCCGCTCGTCGTGGCTGCTCGGCCACGCGGATCGAGGGCGGCAAGCTGCTCGTCACGCTGCAGGGTGCCGATGGGGACCATCCGTCGAACGACCCGGACGAGTTCATGGCGTTCGCACGGTCGTTGGATGTCGGACTGGCTGAGGTTCTCTCGGATTTGGAGCCGTTGACGCCGATCTACCTGTACGCGCGGACGGCGTCCTCGATGAGGGCCTATGAGAAGATCTCGGAGTGGCCTGCCGGGCTGGTCGCGGTCGGTGACGCCGTGGCGACGCTGAACCCGTTGTACGGCCAGGGGATGACGGTGGCCGCACTGGAGGCCGAGCTGCTGCGGAGCCACACCGACTTCTCTTTCGAAGGCGTCAAGGCGTTCCAGGCCACGCTGGCCAAGATCGTCGCCGGGCCGTTCGGGATGTCGGCAGGTGCGGACGCGCAGTGGTCGCCGGACTTCAAGCCGGGCCTGATGAACAAGGTGATGGACCGCTGGCAGGTGGCGTTGACGCAGGACGTCGACATGGTGCGGAGGTTCCTGAACGTCGTCCACCTCCAGGCACCGCCGACGTCGCTGCTCAGCCCGTCCGCGCTCTGGAAGCTGCGGAGCGCCAAGGTCTCAGCTTGACGCTGGTTCAATGGAGCCATGAAGGCCGTGGTGATCGGTGGGGGAATCGCCGGGCTGTTGGCTGCCCGCGTCTTGAGTGAGTCTCACGAGGTCGTTGTCCTGGAACGGGACAAGCTGTCCGACGAACCCGAGTACCGCTCGGGTGTGCCGCAGGGCAGACATGTGCACGGGCTGCTCGTGCGTGGTGGCGAGATCATGGAGGAGCTGTTTCCCGGCCTGCGCGACGAGCTCGTGCGGGCCGGGGCGCACCTCACCGACGCCGGTGAGGCCCGGTTGCTCAACACCGCGGGGTGGCTGGCCGGGGCGGAGACAGGGCTGCCGTTGCTGACGGTCAGCCGGCCGTTGCTGGAGACGCACATCCGGCGCAGGGTCGCGGCGAAGATCGAGGACGGCGTGCACGTCACCGGGCTGTCGTTCCGCGGCTCCACTGTGGACGGTGTGATCACGCGCGACGGGCGGGTCGACGCGGATCTCGTGGTGGACGCGTCCGGGCGGTCGTCGAAGCTCGCTGCCTGGCTGGCCGAAGCGGGTGTCACGGTGCGGGAGCCGACCGTGGTGGACTCGCGGACCGGGTACGCGACCCGGCTCTACACGGCGCCGGAGGACTTTCCGGTGGTGATCGCGGAGCTGGCCGGGGCGCCGGACCATCCGCGCGGGTGTGCGGTGATGCGCATCGAGGGCGATCGGCTCATGGTCACGGCTCAGGGCGCGGGCGGGGACCATCCGCCGCGCGATCCGGAGGGGTACGAGGAGTTCCTCGCGTCACTGCGGGGGCCGCTCGCGGAGATGCTGGCCGAGGCCGAGCCGTTGACGCCGGTGTACCTGTTCGCACGGACGGCCAGCCGGCGCAACGCGTTGGAGAAGACCGGGAACTGGCCTGGCGGACTGGTCGCGGTCGGCGACTCGGCTTGTGCCTTCAACCCCGTGTACGGGCAGGGGATGACGGTGGCGGCCATGGAGTCGTTGCTCTTCCGCGGGCATGCGGACGTCAGTGCGCGCGGATGTCAGGCGTTCCAGAAGAAGGTCGCGAAGGTGGCGGCTGAGGCCTGGGCGATGTCGAGCGGCGCCGACCGGGGCTGGACCGATGACGAGCCAGGAGCGGCTCAGCGGTTGCTCGGGTGGTTCATGAAGAAGTGGCAGGTGGCGATCGTTCGCGATCCGGACATGTTCGTGCGGTTCGTGCGGGTCGTGCACATGAAGGCGAGTCCGCTGAGCCTGATGAACCCGTTGCTGTTGCGGAAGCTGATGAAGTGAAGGCCGTCGTGATCGGTGGGGGCATCGCCGGGCGGCTGGCCGCGCGCGTGCTCACCGAGTCTCACGATGTCGTTGTCCTGGAACGGGACATGCTCTCCGCCGAGCCTGAGTTCCGTGGTGGTGCCGCAGGCCAGGCACGTGCACGGGTTGCTGGTTCGTGGTGGCGAGATCATGGAAGGGCTGTTCCCAGGGTTACGCGACGAGCTCGTGGCCGCTGGGGCGTTCCTGGTCGACGACGTGCAGGTGACCGGGCTGTCGTTCGACGGCTCCACTGTGGACGGAGTGATCACGGACGACGGCAGGTACGAAGAGCTGCCGGGCGTTCCAGCGCGGGGTCGCGAAGGTGACCAGGGACGCGTGGCTGCTGTCCGCCGGCGCCGACAGGGGCTGGGTGGACGGCGGCCACGCGCCTGGGCCGTTCAAGCGGGCCTACGGGTGGTACCTGCGGTTCTGGTACTTCGGGATCATCCACGACCCGGAGCTGGTCAAGCGGTTCTTCCGGGTCGTGCACATGTCGGCACGCCCGCGAGCCTGCTCAACCCGTTGCTGGTCAGAAGGCTGGCAAGGTACTCCAGGCGAGGCCGGCGCCGGGCGCGTCGTCGCGCAGGACCGACCCCTCGATGAGCCCGTACGGCCGGTCGGCCGCGTAGAAGACCTCGTTGTCGTTCTCCAGCCCGAACGCGCTGAGGTCCACCAGGAAGTGGTGCTTGTTCGGCATGGAGAGCCGTACCTCGGCGACCTCCGAGCGTGCGTTCAGCACAGCCTCGCCCATCGCGTACAGCGTCTGCTGCAACGACAGGGAGTGCTTGTCCGCGAACGTCTTCAGCATGATCGAGCGAATCTCGGTGAACGACTTGGCCCAGTCCACGTCCGTGCCCGCGTAACGCCAGCGCGCGGTCACCGACGTCGCCAGGATCCGGTCGTTCGTCTCCTTCAGCGTCGTGTACGGGTCCTTCGGATAGCCGTGGAACTCGGAACCCGTGGACTTCAGCACCACCAGGTCGCGCACGCCCGACACGACCCACGCCTGTGAGCCCTCGATCGTCACGGCCGTGGTGCGCTTCTCGTTCGATCCCTGCACGAACGAGTGGTCGTTCGCGTCGATGCGGTCCCACGCGTGCTCGTCGATCAGAATCCGCGCGCCGGAAATCGCCTCCTGCGACGAGACGAAGTGACGGCCCAGGCGCAGCGCGAAGTCCTCGATCTCACCGACCGGAGCCTCCTTGGCGAAGGCGTAGACGGTGTTCTTCTGCGTGTCGGTCGCGAGCACCTTCGCGTTGTCGCCGGTGAGATGCGTGTCGGCGAGGTCGCCGCGCAGCGAGGTGCTGACGGTCAGGTCTTTGATCGTGTGCACGGAACCGTTGCGCGACACCGTGACGAGGCGGTTCTCCGCCTTCCCGTACTGGTTGGGGCCCAGGACGATGGCCATGTTGTTCAGCTCCCGATCAGCTTCTGCAGCCGCAAGGCGGCGATCTTCGCGAGTTCGTCGTTGACGACGCGGAGCTCGACATCCGGCGGGTTGTCCATGCGACTGGACAGGTTGTCGAGCATCTCCGCACCGCTCAGGCCGGTCGCGCACACCAGGTAGATGTGCCCGAACCGATCCTCGTACGCGGCGTTCGCAGCCGCCAGGCGATCAGCCTGACCGCTGTCCACACCGGACTGTTCGGACCGCGACCACTTCGCCGACACCCCACCTGTCTTCTGTCGTTCGCCGATGCGCGGGTGCCCGGCGATGGCGCCGAGCACCTCCTCGTCGGAAAGTCCTTGTGCGGCAACCGAAGAAGCCGCGAGGAGAGCATCCATCGACGCGTACGGCCTGCCCGCCGTCATCGCGTCGACCCAGCGGGGTACCGCGAGGCACTCGGTGAGAAGAGGGCGGAGTTCGTCCTCCGGGGCGCTGTTGAAGCTGTCCACGTCTCTCCAAGTTTCTGTATCGCGGAAACTAACTTCCACATTCTTGACCCGAGCCCGCCGAGATGTCTAGTGTCTCCGTTGTACGGAATCTAACTTCCGCAATGTGGAAGGAACCATCAGATGTTCGACGCAAACCTGTCCATGCTCTTCACTGAGCTGCCCTTGCTGGAACGCCCGCAAGCGGCGCGGGCCGCCGGGTTCGACGCGGTCGAGATCTGGTGGCCGTTCGCGGACGCCGTACCCGAGACACGGGAGATCGAGGCGTTCGAGAACGCCGTCGTCGACGCGCAGGTGCGCCTCGTCGGCCTCAACTTCTTCGCGGGCGACATGCCGGCAGGAGATCGCGGGCTCGCGAGCTGGCCGGGCCGCGAGACGGAGTTCCGGACGAACGTCGAGATCACCACGGCCATCGCGGCCCGCCTCGGCTGCCGCACGCTCAACGCGTTGCACGGCAACTTCGAGACGACCGCGCAGACCGTCTCCAACTACCGCTTCGCCGCCGACGTCGCGGCG
>JAVXWK010000281.1:0-3795 GCA_032230575.1 Pseudonocardiales bacterium
ATCCGTGCCGTGATCCACCACAGCACCTCGTAGAAGTGGTCCGCGCGTGGCCTGGGCAGGGAGACCGCCGCGGCCTCCCGGTCCGCCATGAACAGCTCAGCCCACGGCCGATAGGGACCCCAGTCCAGCGACGGGTCGGGAGGGAGGCCGAGCGACAGCAGCGCCAGCGGCAGAAATCCCGCCTCCACTCCCGGCATGGATGACAGGTCCAACGCCCGGTATCCGGCTTCATCCGGCGTGCGCATCAGCCGGAACCCGTTCGTGAATACGCGCACCAGCGGCGCCTCGTGGATCTCGGCCAGCTGCTCGGCCGCCAGGACGTGCCGCTCGGCTCCCGCGAGATCACCCACGGCCGAGCAGGCCTGCAGAGCCACGAGGTGCCCAAGAATCTCGTACGCCGGCAGGTCGTGCCGAGCGGACACCTCGATCAGCTCAGCGGCGATGCGAGCCCGTTCCGAAGAAGCCCCCGGCCGCTGGAACGACTGCATGAACCGCGCGTTCAAGGCCACCACGAGCAGAGCCGGATCACCCAGCGAGCGAGCCAGTTCCTCAGCCTCCAGCGCCGCCTCCAGTGCCCAGACGTCACGCGTGCCCCGATGCTCCACCGCGAGAGTGGCCAGCACCCGCGCCCGCAACGCCACAGATCCCCCGAGAGAGGGCAACAGGCGCCGCCCAACGGAGACCAACGCCGCGGCCCGGGCCGGGTCATCGCTCACGGTCCAGTTCGCGGGCACGTCGTAGGCGGTCAACACCCGAGCGACCAGCAGCGGATCGCCCAGCCGTGAAGCCTCGGCGACGGCCGAGAACCGCTGCGCCTGCGCCAACGCCACCCCGCCCGTCAACGCCGCCTCTCCCGCGACCACACTCGCGGACCGCAACGCGGCGTACGAACCGGTCCGAGTGATGGCATGCCGCAGGATGTCCGCCTCGGCGCGGTCGAGTTCAGGCCACGCGTCCAACCCGAGACGCCCGAGCCGGCCACGTGCCTCACGCAGCACGTTCAACGCTTCGACCTGCCGCCCGTCCTGGAACAGCGCGTGTGCCAGCAGCACCTGGGCCTTCTCCCGCCACGGGTGCGCGGAAGCGAACACGGCCAACTCCCCGACCAATGACGCCCCACGGCCCTCATCGAGCAAGGCGCGCGCACGCAGCTCCAACAGCCGAGCGCGCTCCTGCAGCACCCACGGCGAGGGATCGAGATCGGCGTAGGGCTCACCCCAGCCGACCGACAGGGGCGACTGCTCGAACCGCCACACATCCACGTCGGAAACCCTCAGCGCATACCCGCGACCAACCGTCGCGATGGCAGCAGACCCCAAAGCAGCCCGCAGCTCCGACACAAAGGTCCGCACCGCCCCGACGGCACCGGCAGGCGGGTCCTCCCAGAGGTCGTCGATCAGCGCGTCGAGAGACACAACCCGCCCGCCAGCCGCCACGAGACGACCGAGCAACTCACGACGACGTTTGCTGCCAACGGCCACGGCCTGACCATCGGTGCCGACGACCGCGACCGGCCCGAGCACCCTGATCTGCACGAACGTGGATGCTAATCGCCTGCTGATCAGGCCGCCCGATGCTGGGCCACATGAACCTCCACAGGGAAATCACCGGCGAGGGTTCGCCGATCATCCTGCTGCACGGCTTCCCGCAGACCCACCTGATGTGGCGCCACGTCGCGCCGAAGCTCGCCGAGCACCACACCGTCATCTGCCCCGACCTGCGCGGCTACGGCGCCAGCGGCAAGCCGCGAACCGGCTACGACAAGCGCACGATGGCCCAGGACGTCATCGACCTGGCCGACGAGCTCGGACTCGGCGAGTTCGCTCTGATCGGCCACGACCGGGGCGTCCACGTGGCGTTCCGGGCCGCGCTCGATCACCCGGACCGGATCAGCCACCTCGGCCTGCTCGACAGCGTCCCGGCCTACGACACCTGGAACGTCCTGCACGGCCGCGAGGCAGCGGTGGCGTTCCACCTCTACCTCATGGCCCAGCGAAGCGATCTGCCCGAGCAGCTCATCACCAACAGCTCGGACGCGTTCTTCGGCCACTTCCTCGACGTCTGGTCCAGGAGCCCGTTCCCCGAAGACGTCAAAGCCGAGTACCTCAGGGCCGCACGCGACGCGATCCCGTCGATCATCGAGGACTTCCGCGCTCTCGCCACCATCGACGTCGAGCACGACCGCGAAGACCTCGACAAGGGCACCAAACTCACCATGCCCGTCGCCGTCATGCAGCAGGACTGGGGCAGCCAGCTGGGCTTCGACCCCGCCGAGCTCTGGCGCAAGTGGGCCACCGACCTGCGCTACTCCACGACCAAGGCCGGCCACTTCGTCGCCGAGGAGGCACCGGACGAGGTCATCGGTCTCATCAGGGACCTCGTTGCTCCAGTTGAGGGAAGTTCGTCGGCAACCGGACCAACTCCGCTCACTGGTCTGGCGGCGGAGAGGGTGTGTTGATCACGATTTCGGGGCATGGCAGCCGAACCGTTCGCCCGCTTGGCCGACCGCCAGCACGCGTTGCGAACAGCACTACGCGCACTGCAGGCCGCGGGACCCGGCAGCCCTGACTTCCCCGAGCTCCTGGCCGAGACCGACAAAGAGGTCGAGGCCGTGATGCACGCCCGCCGCGACGTCGAGGCCGCCCGCCTGACCGTGCCGAACCGGGCGATCGCGGCGGGCACGGCCATCGCGGCACTGATCGTCGTCATCGGCTGGTTCGACGGCTGGTCGCTGCTGTCCGTCGTGCTCGCGCTCGCCGTCGCCGCGGCCGTCCTCGTGGACCCCGTCGGCCGCAGGATCTGGGAGCCGCGGGCCAGGACGGCGGCGATCGTGGCGGCACTCATCGCCGTGTTGCTGACACCATTGGCGAACGGCTGGGCGGCACTGGCCGTGCTGGCGGGTGCCGCGTGGTGGGCGTGGAGGACGTTGCGGTGATGAACATCGACCCGGAGAAGGCGCTCGACGACAAGATCGAGCGGCTGAAGAGGGACCTGAAGTCGCTCGGCAACCGCATCGACAACGCCCAGACCGACGCCGCCCAGCAGCAGCTGAGCACCACCAACCAGCTCCGCGACACCACCCGCAAGCTCGCCAAGACCAACGAGAGGGTCACCGAGCTGGCGGACAGCGTGCACCGGCTCGAACGGCTTCTGGTGGCGCTCAACAGGAAGGTCCGCGCGGGCGAGACCAGGAAGGCCGACTTCGACTCCTGGCCGGAGATCGAGAAGTCGCTCATCGCCAGGATACTGGCGGGCCAGGAAGCCTACGCGCGCAAGACGTTCACGCCGCAGGAGGCCAAGAACACCCGCAAGGCCATCGCCGACTACGACCGCGCGGCCCACGAGGCGATCGACGCCGCCGAAGCACTCACGACGTTGCCACCCAACGCGGAATCGTTGTGGCGCAAGAAGTACAGGCAGTGGCACACGATCACCCGCAAACAACGCCCGGACGCACCGGACGAAACCGGGCACGCCAAGGACACCGCTGCCAAGTCAGCGGGCAACGAGGCCGTCGCGGAGGCACGCGACCTGATCCGCGCCCGCATCGAGGACGCGGTCGCGCAGGACCTGCTCTTCCCGGCGTGGTTCGAGAACATGCTCGGACCGGCCGCACCGCCCGGCAAGGCGGACGACTGGCTTTACACCGCAACGGATGTCGTGTTGTACCGGCTGCTGCACGACGTCACCAGCCCAGCCAACGCACTGGGCGCGGCACCCCAGGAACAAGGGCACCGCAGAACCCTCCACGACCGCTTGATCGTGGAGTGCGCGGACTACCGCAAGGCATGACGA
>JAVXWK010000283.1:0-8880 GCA_032230575.1 Pseudonocardiales bacterium
GGGCAGAGCGAGAACTCCCGATCGTCGTCGGAAAGGGTCCCGACGATCGACGTGACGACCGCGGGTCCTGCCAGCACGGCGATGCCTGCGGCCACCACGATCAGCACCAGCCGGCGTGACGGCTTGCTCTGTCCGGACGTGCTCATCGCCTGCTCCCCTGCGTCCGGCCGCTTCCAGCCGGAGTGTGAACCCGGTGAGCCGGGACAGGTCCCGGCTCACCCGCGTCAGGGAGTTCCGGCCACCGTGCCGATCTCGGCCAGCCGTCGCCGGGCGGTGTTCTCCTCGGCGGTGAACCCGAGCCGCAGGGACAACTCCAGTGCCTCACCCGCATGTCGTTGCGCCGCTTCGGGTTCGCCGCCGCACAGCGCGACGAACGAGAGGTTGTTCAGCGCCTCCGCCACGCCTTCCTCGTCCCCGCACGCGCGGAACATCTCCAGCGCGCGCTGACAGGACGCACGGGCGCGGGCCAGGTCGCCGAGACGCGCGGACAGGCGGCCCGCCCCGTTGAGCGCCTTGGCCTCCCAGGTGGTGCGGCCGTGGCGGGCGTAGATCAGCATCGCCTCGGTCGCGTCGGCGATGCCGCGGGCGTCGTCGCCGAGCGCCTCCCGCACGGCGGCGCGCACCGAGAACGCGTGGGCGCGGTGCAGGTCGTCGCTGCTCCGGTTCACCGCGTCGGTCAGGTGGTGCAACGCCTCGTCGTGCCGGCCGGCGCGCGTGCAGGCGAGGCCGAGCAGCACGGACGCCAGCGCCAGGTCCTCGGCCACGCCGAGCCGCTCCCCTGCCGCCCGGCCCGCCCGCCAGGCAGCGAGGTGTTCGCCGACCCGGCCCGTCCGCAGCAGGTACGGGTCGAGGCACCAGGCCAGTTGCCAGACGTAGAGCGGGGAGTCGGTGGCGCCCTGCTGAATCGCGAGCAGCGACTGGTGTTGCTGGTCGAACCACTCGGTGGCGCGGTCCAGCGGCAGCGGTCGTTCCAGCGGAGGGATCCGCTCGATCAGCTCCCGGCCCGGGGTGAACGCGAGAGCGGCGTCGGCCGAGGCGCTGAGGTAGAAGGCCATCATGCGGTGGAACGCGGCGGCGCGCTCCGCCTCCGGGATGTCGTTCGCGGCGCGTTCGAAGACGTCCAGGCGCACCAGGTCGTGCAGGCGGTAGCGGTTCGGCAGGTACTGGGTCACCAGGTTGGCGTGCTCCAGCGCTGCGAGGACCGGGCGGACCGCGGCCGGCGGGCGGTCGGCCAGCAGTGCCGCCGCCGTCAGGCCGATGTCCGGGCCCGGCGCGAGCGCGAGCATGCCGAGCACCCGCGCGGCGTCCGGGTCCAGCACGCGGTAGGAGCACTCGAAGACGGCGCGCAGGCTCGCCGGGCGTTCCCCCGCGTCCATCGCGTCCAGCCTCGTGACCACGTCGGCGACCTCCTCGGCCAGCACCGCCAGCGAGAACGCCGGCCTGGTCGCGGCGCGAGCGGCGAGGATGCCCAGCGCCAGCGGCAGACCCGCGCAGTAGCGCACGAGCTCGTCGACGGCGGCGGGTTCGGCTTCCGTGCGGGCCGCGCCCAGGTGGCCCGCGAACAGGTCGCGTGCCTGACGATCGTCGAGCGCGCCGAGCGTGACGGGCACCGCGCCGTGCTTGGTGATCATGCCGCCGAGCTGGTGCCGGCTCGTGATCACGACCGTGCACGTGTCGCCGCCCGGCAGCAGCGGTTCGACCTGCGCGGTCTCCAGCGCGTTGTCCAGCACGACCAGCATCCGGCGATCCGCGACCAGTTCGCGCAACAACGCCGCCTGCGCCTGCACACCCGCGGGGACGGACTCCGCGGGAATCCGCAGCGCGTCCAGGAAGCCGCGCACCACCACCGCCGGTTCGACCGGAGGACCGGCCGGGTCGAAGCCGCGCAGGTTCGCGAACAGCTGGCCGTCGGGGAACTCGGCCAGGTGCGCGTGGGCCCAGCGCAGCGCGAGCCACGACTTGCCCATGCCGCCCGCACCGCTGATCACCGTGATCGGCGTCTGGCCGATGAGGGCGAACTCGTCGTCACGGCCCCGGAAAGCACGCAGGGGCGCCGGCAGCTGGCGCGGGACCGCGCGCGGCCGGGTGGTCAGGTCCAGTGCCGGGGCAGCGGCGAGCACCTGTTCGTGCAGCCGTCGCAACGCCGGACCGGGCTCGGTGCCCAGCTCCGCCACGAGACGAGTGCGGGTCCGCTGGTAGTGCTCGAGCGCCTCGCTCTGCCTGCCGCACCGGTACAGCGCGAGCATCAGCTGAGCGCCCACGCGTTCGTCGATCGGGTGCTGATCCGCCAGCTCGGTCAGCTCTCCGACCATCCGGCTGTGCTCACCGAGGCGCAGCCGGACGTCGTTGTGGTCCAGGCGCGCGGCGAGGTGGTCGAGGTCGAGCCGGGTGCGGGCGGCGGCGAACCACGGCGTCGCGGCGCCGTGGAACGCCTCCCCCGACCACAACGCCAGCGCCTGCGCGAAGAGCGTCGACGCGTCGGCGTCGGCGGCCGCGCGGGCACGGGTGACCAGCGCGCGGAACCGGTGCAGGTCAACGGTTTCGGGGTCGCTCACGAGCTGGTAACCCGCCGACGGGCGTTCGATCACCACACCTCTGCCGCGCAATCGCGACACGTAACTGCGCAACGTCGCCGCGGCGGTCGGTGGCGCGTCATCGCCCCACACTCGCGTCACGAGATGCGGGATCTGCACCGGGCGGTTGACGTCCATCAGCAACGCGGCGAGCACCAGGCGTTCGCGCGGAGAACCGAGCGGGACCTCGGTGCCGTCGATCTCCGCGCCGATCGGGCCGAGCACGCGGAACGCCGTCATCGCAGCTTCTCGTCGATCGTGTGCGCTTCGTCCGACCGGCCTTGGGCACGCAACAGCTCGGCGGCCAGCGTGAACGCCGCACGTGCTTCGTCGAGGCGGCCGAGTGCCCTGTGCGCGTCGCCGAGGTGATCCAGGACGGTGGCCTCGTAGCGCTGGTCGCCGACCTCCCGGAACACGGCGATTGACCGCTCGTACCACGACACGGCGGCCGCGAAGTCCCCGCTGTGGAAGGCGATGTAGCCGAGCGTGTCCAGCGTGCCCGCCTCGCCCGCCTGGTTGCCGTTGGCCTCGAAGATCGCCAGGGCGCGTTCGCAGTGCTCGCGCGCACTGGCGTAACGCCCCGTCAGCGCCGAGAACCAGCCGACCGCGGTGAGGCCCTGCGCGATGTTGCCGGTCTTGCCGGTGTGTTCGAAGTACCGCAACGCCTTCGCCGCGTGCTCCAGCGCACGTTCGTTGTCGCCCTTGGTCGCCCACGCGTCGGACAGGACGTAGTGCACCTGCGCCTGCAGGGCGTTGTCGCCCACCCGTTCCGCCACCGCCAGTGCCTGATCGAGATGGTGCATCGCCTCGCCGTGGGCCCCGGTGCGCGCCAGAGACGTTGCGATGTAACGACGTGCGAAGGTCTCGCGCTTGGCATCGGCCATCCGTTGCGAGGCCTCCAACGCGACCCGCCACACGGCGAGCTGATCCGCGATGTTCGCGCTGTGGGTGTGGTAGGTGGTCAGCGCCCAGGCGCACTGCCAGGCCTGCTCGTCCAGCTGGTGGTCGATCGCGAACCGTTGCACCGCAAGGATGTTCGCGTGCTCGACCGCGAACCAGGCGTGCGGGTCGGCGGGGTCCTCCGGCACGCACCGCGGCGCGACGGGCCCGGTCGGCAGCGGCGTGCGGGACGAGAAGAGCGTCCGCTCCGCCGCCGTGGCGCTCGCGGCGTAGTGGTCGGCCAGCCTGCGGGAGGCCTCCGCGTCCGGCACCGCGACCTCGGCCGCGTACAACCGCACGAGGTCGTGCATCCGGTACCGGTCCGCGGCGTGCTGCGTGACGAGATGCGCGGACTCCAGCTCCCGCATCACTTTCCGCAGCCGCACCGCGGGCTGCCCGGCCAGCGAGCCGACCGCGGCCAGCCCGATGTCCGCGCCGGGATGCAGCCCCAGCAACCCGAACAGCGCGCCCGCCTGCGGTGACAGTGCCGCGTACGACCACGACAGCACCGCGCGCAGGTTCGCGTCGGCGTCACCGAGCCCGTCGAGTCGTCCGGCCGCGTCCTCCAGCTCGGCGGCCAGCTCGGCCAGCCCGGTGTGCGCGGCGGCACGAGCGCCGACGATGCCCAGCGCGAGCGGCAACCCGGCGCAGTAGCCGAGCAACGCGGTCACCGCGGCGGGTTCCGCGGCCACTCGTCCGGCGCCGATGTGTCCAATGAGGACCGCACGGGCATCCGCGGGGTTCAGCACGTCCAGCGACAACGGCATCGCACCGTGCGCGGACACGAGCCCGGAGAGCTGGTGGCGGCTGGTCACGATCACCGTGCAGGTCCGGCCACCCGGCAGCAGCGGCTCGACCTGTGCCGACTCCCGCGCGTTGTCGAGCAGCACCAGCATCTTCCGGTCCGCCACCAGCTCGCGGAACAACGCCGCCTGAGCGTCCACGTGCGACGGACGTTCGGCCGCGGCCACTCCGAGCGCGTCCAGGAAGTCCCGCAGCACGGTGGCGGGCTCGACCGGCGGCGCGGCCGGGTCGAAGCCGCGCAGGTTGACGTAGAGCTGCCCGTCCGGGAACTCGGCGAGGTGCCGGTGCGCCCAGTGCAGCGCGAGCCACGTCTTGCCGACACCACCGGCGCCACCGATCGCCGAGATCACCACGGTGTCGGCGGGGCGAGCGCTGTCGAGCACGGCGAGCTCGGCCGTGCGCCCGCTGAACAACGGCGGCGGCGCGGGCAGCTGCCTCGGCACGGAGTTCGCCAGCACGGCCAGCCGCCCCAGCTCGCGCAACGCCACACCGGGGTCCGCACCGAGCTCGTCGGCCAGCCGGCCGCGCACCTTCTCGTAGCGCGCCAACGCTTCTGCGTGCCGCCCGGTCGCGAGCAACGCCGTGATCAGCTGCCCCGCCACCCGTTCGTCAGCCGGGTGGGCAACGCTCAGTTCAGTCAGCTCGTCAACCTGGTAGGTGCCCTCGGCGAGCAACGCGTCGTGGTAGTCGAGCACCGCCCCGAACCGTGCCGCTTCGAGCCGCTTGCGTTGCACGTCCAGCCCCGCGATGCCCGCGAACGGCTCACCGCGCCACAGCTCGAGCGCCTGCCGGTATGTCGCGCTCTGTCCAGTTCGCCCGGCTTCGGCGATCAAGTCGTTGAACCGCAGCACATCCACGGCGCACGGTTCGGCCCGCAGCACGTACCCGCCGGTGTGCCTGCTGATGTCGAACCCGAGCGCCCGCAACCGCGAGAGGTACGCCCGCAACGTGACGGACACCGTCTCAGGTGGAGCGTCGCCCCAGACGCGCAGGATGATCCCGGCAGCAGGAACGGGATGGCCCACGTCCGCGAGCAGAGCGGCGAGAACCGCCCGCTGCCTGGGCGAACCCAGCTCGACGGGCATGCCTCCGACCGTCGCCCGCAGCTCCCCCAACAGCCCGAACTCGACCCGCATGCGATCCCCCTCGCCGGGGATTCTCGCACGCGGGCCGAGGGAGAGAGGTGAGGCGGCCCGTTCTCCCCCCAACCCCTGAAAACGGGCCGCGAGCACACACTGCCCCAGCCCGGTTGCAGAAACGCTGCAGCGGGACCGGTCCCGTGAACGGCCCCGACACTGATCTTCCGAGGGCAGAAACGCGCTGGCGACGGAGGAAAAGTGCTGGGCAGTACGAAAGCGGAGGTCGTCCGGATCTCCGAGACGGTGGCGCGGGGCGTGTTCACCGAGAGCAACCTGATCTCGATGCTCGAGGCCGAGATCCACTCCCGGTTGCCGGACACCGTCCACCAGTACGCCCAGGCCCTGCTGCCCAACCTGTCGAAGCTCGCGGTCGCCGGTGCCGCGCCGGATCCGGACGAGATGCGGGCCGCCGTCGAGGGAGCGGTCCGGGAGCGCGTGGAGGCCGATCTGCCCGAGCTGGTCCGTCACGTCGCGGACGGTCTGCTGCCCGGCTTGGCCGCCCTCGCGATGAGGGACGCGACACCTGACCTGGCGAAGCTGCGCGAGGAACTGGTCGAGGACGCCACCGCGGAGCTCACCGGTGTCGTGCGGCGCCAGGCCGCGGACGTGCTGGCCGACGTGGTCGACAAGGCCACCGGCGAGGTGCGTGCCGTGGTGGCCGGCAGCCTGGAGCGGCAGGCCGGGGAGTTGATCGACGAACTGGCGCGTGACGCGGTCGCCAAGGACGCCGCCGTGCTGCGGGACGAGTTGCTGCGGGACGGGTCCGCCGCGATGGCCGAGGCCGCGAAGGCCGCGGTCGTGGACGCGGCGCCTGCCGCGGTGCAGGACGCCGCGGACAGGGTTCGCGGTGCGCTGGAGCACGCGGTGCGGCACGAGGCGGGCGAGGTGCTGCCGGCACTCGCCCGCGCGGCGATGGCCGAGGCGACGCCGGATCTGCAGCAACTGCTGGACGAACTGGTGGACAAGGCCGCGGTCACGGCGACCGAGACGGCGCGGAAGGCCACCTTCGACGCCGTCCCCGAGGTGGTCGGCGAGGTGTCCGGGGAAGCGTTGAAACAGGTGCGCGGCGCGGTCCGCGAGGAGGCGGCGAGGGCGTTCGAGCAGTACGCGCCGAACGTGGTCACCGTGGTGCTCCCGCAGGGGCGGAAGGTGGAGCTCGGGGCGGACACCCACGCGGTGCTGCCGCAACTCCTGGTGGCGCTGCACGCACGCTGCCACGTGCTGCTGGTCGGCCCGGCCGGCACCGGGAAGTCGATGCTGGCCAAGCACGCGGCGGGGGCGCTGGGGCTGGAGTTCCACGCGCTGTCACTCGGTCCGACGACGCCGATGAGCAAGGTGTTCGGCTACTACGACGCCCACGGCAAGTACCACGACACGCCGTTCCGCCGCGCGTTCGAACATGGCGGCGTGATGCTCCTGGACGAGCTGGACAACGGCCATCCCGGGCTGCTGGCCGAGCTCAACCAGGCACTCGCGCTCGGCACCTGCGCGTTCGCCGACCGCATGGTGGACGCGCACGAGGACTTCCGGCTGGTGGCCACCGGGAACACCTACGGCACCGGCGGCGACCGGCGCTACGTCGGCAGGCAGACGCTCGACTCAGCCACGCTGGACCGGTTCGTCGTGATGGACGTGGAGATCGACGAGGACCTCGAGGAACGGATCGCGCTGCGGCACGCGCCGTCGCATCCCGACGCGGTGAGCGATCTTCTCGCCGACGTCCGGCGGCTGCGCTCACTGGCGGAGACCAAGAAGCTGCCGGTGATCATCTCGCCGCGAGCCAGCATCGACGGTGCGAAGCTGCTCGAGGCGGGCGCCACCGTGGAGCAGGTCCTCCAGTGGCGGGTGGTGCGCGGTCTGTCCGACGCGCACCGCAAGGCGCTCGGGCTGGACTGATGCATCCGCTGAAGCTGGCGCCGCTGCTGTCCTGGCGCGAGTTCCTCGACACCGCGTCGGCACCTCCGACCAGTCGCCACGCCGACAGCAGAAGCCCTGAGCAGGGCTGGCACGGCGCGTCCTGGGAGGAGGCGGTCGAACTGGCCACCGACGGCTGGCCGCTGGCCCTGGAGGAGACCCACGTGACGGTCGCCGAGCTGCGCGAGAGCGCCGGGCTGTCCCACGCCGTCACCGTGCTGGAGCCGACCTGGGACGTCACCGGCAGCGAGGTCGACGTCGGCGCCTACCTGTCCGGCGTGCCGGAGTGCATGGTGGACGCGGTGCCCCGGCAGGTCTCGCGGCGCGGCAAGGTGATCACGTTCCTCGTGCCCGGCGGTTACACGAACACGATCGAGCACGACGTGATCATCAACCGCGGCCTGGCGCTGGCGACGCTCTGCACCGCGATCATCGACGCCGGGCACAGCGTGGAGGTGTGGTCCGGGTTCGCCGGGAACCTGCGCCTGGCCGGGAAGACGGAGCGCTTCTCCGGCATGGCGAGGGTGATCACGGCCGGCGAACCGTTCGACGTGGGCAGGCTGATCTTCGCGGTGGCGCACCCCGCCATGCTGCGACGACTCTGGTTCGCGGTCTGGGACGCGCAACCGCACTCCGTCGCGGCGGCGATGGCGGTGGGCAACTACGGCTTTCCCCCGTACACGCTGCGGGCCGCCGACCTGCCTGAGGAGGTCACCGATCCGTACGTGTTCCCCTACCTGACCGAACAGGACCGGCAGTGGGACGACCTGCCCACCGCGCTGTCCTGGGGCAGGCGGATGTTCAGCGAGCTCGGCCTGATCCAGCACTGACGGGATCCGGCCCATGCCGAGAAACGCTGATGATCGCGGCGCCGTCGCCACGACCGGGCGACGGCGCCTGCCGACTCAGATCCGCTCGGACTCCACGGTCGTCGCGGGCTGTGCACCGGGCTCCGGCTGGCGGTTCTCCAGCTTGATCCCGCACTTGCTGACCAGCGCGACCCCCGCGCCGATCGTCGTGGCCACCGGAGCGGCGAACGCCGCGACCACCCCGAGGGCGACCGGTACCTCCAGCACCACCTCGTCGTTGCTGTCACGCACCACCACGCGGCGGTTGATGCCTTCGCTGACCAGCCCGCGAACGGCGTCGACCACCGAGTCGACGGCGGAACGGGCGGACTCGGACTTGGGCTCGCTCATTGTTCTCCCTGTACTGCGGATCTCCCCTTGACAACTACAGCTTGCCCGCGATCGGGCACGCTGCCATCAGGGTTCCCCCTGACCTTCGCCTGATCTGCCCCTCCGACAGCCGGTCGTGATCCGCCGAGGCCGGCGGGGCGAGACTGCCGGTGTGGCCGCTCGACCGAGACGCCGCACAGGCAATCACCGCGGGCGAACGGTCCGGGACTCGGTGGCAGGTGCCGGGCGGGCCGCGCCGGTCTGGATGCGGGCGGTGGCGGTCAGCCGCGGACGTAGCACCGTTCGACGTACCGCGATACTTCGACCGTGACA
>JAVXWK010000257.1:0-2952 GCA_032230575.1 Pseudonocardiales bacterium
GGGGTTCGGGCTGCCGGTGCTGGAAGCGTTGGCGTGCAACGTTCCGGTGGTGTGCTCGGACGTGCCCGCGTTGCGGGAGACCGCCGGCGGGCATGCTCTGCACGTACCGGTCGGGGACGTCGAGGCGCTGGCCGAGGCGCTGGCTCAGGCCGTCGCGGCGCCGACCACTCCGGCAGCTCAGGCGGAACGGCGGGCTTACGCGTCCGGGTTCACCTGGCGGCGGTGCGCGGAGAAGACGGTCGAGGCGTACCGGCAGAGCCGGGCCTAACGCGATGAACGGCGCTTTTGTCCACCTGACGTGGACAAAAGCGCCGTTCATCAAGCTCCTACCGAGAGTGCGGCCTCGGCGAATGCTTGTCGAGCTGACTCAGCGACACCTGCCGCGAGCCCGTGACGGCGGCAACGCACTTCAGGAAGCGCTGCCGATCGGAATCCGCTGTCGCGGGACGCTGGGGGTTGCGCCCGGAATCGAACATGCCGAACAGGTTCTCGTACTTGAAACGGCCGTGCCAGACCGGTCACTCCAATGGCGCAGCACCAGTACGCGGAGCAACCACGCCTGCTTTGAATGCCTCCGAAAGGGCGCTTCGCCAGTGCGGCAACGGGCCCAGTCCCGCTGCTGCCCATGCCGCACCCGACAGCACCGAGTAGGCGGGTCGCGGAGCCGGTCGCGGGAAGTCAGCGGTGGTGCAGGGCCGCACGCGGGCCGGGTCCGCGCCCAGCTCCTCGAAAATCGCCTGTGCGAAACGGAACCACGTCGTTTCGCCACCGCCCGTCGCGTGCAGAAGGCGCGCCTCGGGCAGAACCGAGGCGAGCTCGAGAAGGCCGGCGGCGAGGTCGTGCGACCACGTCGGCGCGCCGCGCTGATCATCCACAACGGACAGTGAAGGGCGCGAGGCTTCCAGTGCCGCCATGGTCTTCACGAAGTTCGAGCCGTGCACGCCGTAGACCCACGAGGTGCGCACGACCCAGCCGCCCGCGTCGAGCACGCGCCGTTCGCCTTCGAGCTTCGTCCGGCCATAAGCGGACTTCGGCCCAACCGGGTCGGACGGCTCGTACGGTCGCGTGCCATCGCCGGCGAACACGTAGTCCGTCGACACGTGGATCATCGGAATACCAAGGGACGCACTCGCTTCAGCGAGCAGACCGGGTCCGACCCCGTTGACCGCGAACGCACGGTCCTCGTCGGTCTCGGCCGCGTCGACGGCGGTGTACGCAGCGCAGTTGATCACCGCGGAGGCGCCCGCGAGATCGTCAGCCGTAACGGAAGTCACGTCGAGCTCGGCGGACGTCAGCGCGCGAACGTCAGGAGACAGCAGTGCGAGGTCGCGGCCGAGCTGACCACGACCACCGGGAACGATGATCAACCTACTCAGCCCTTCGCCAGCGCGGCGCGCTCCTTGAGCGGCTCCCACCAGGCGCGGTTCTCGCGGTACCACTCGACCGTGTCCGCGAGCCCGACGGCGAAGTCGACCTGCGGCGCGTAGCCCAGCTCCGAGGCGATCTTGGAGATGTCCACGGAGTAGCGGCGGTCGTGCCCCTTGCGGTCCTGCACCGGTTCGACGGACGACCAGTCGCGCCCGGTCGCGGCCAGCAGCTTCTCGGTCAGCTCGCGGTTCGTGAGCTCGGTGCCGCCGCCGATGTTGTAGATCTCACCCGGCCGGCCGCCCTCGGCGACGAGCTGGATACCGCGGCAGTGATCGGCCACGTGCAGCCAGTCGCGCACGTTCAGGCCGTCGCCGTAGAGAGGCACCTTCCCGCCGTCGATCAAATTGGTGACGAAGAGAGGAATCACCTTTTCGGGGAACTGGTACGGCCCGTAATTGTTCGAACACCGAGTGATGCTCACAGGCAGTCCGTGCGTGCGGTGGAACGCGCGCGCAAGCAGGTCGGAAGAAGCCTTGGAAGCCGAGTACGGCGAGTTCGGTTCGAGGATGTGCTCCTCCGACCACGACCCGCTCTCGATGGAGCCGTAGACCTCGTCCGTCGACACGTGCACGAACCGGCCCACGCCCGCGTTCAGGGCACCCTGCAGCAGCGTCTGGGTGCCCAGGACGTTGGTCAGGACGAAGTCCGCGGATCCGGTGATGGAGCGGTCCACGTGCGACTCGGCGGCGAAGTGGACGACCACGTCGACGCCGCTCATCTGCTCCGCGACCACGGCGGGGTCGCAGATGTCGCCGCGCACGAACTCGAACTTGCCGGCGACCGGCGCGAGGTTGGTCTCGCTGCCCGCGTAGGTGAGCTTGTCGAGCACCACCACTTCGGCACCCGCGAAGGCGGGGTACGAGCCGCTCACCAACTCCCGCACGTAGTGCGAGCCGATGAAGCCGGCCCCGCCTGTCACCAGTACGCGCATGCTCAATTCCTCCCGTGGTGTTCCACCGCTCGCAGTCTGTCACGTACTCAATCGCTGCAACCCACAGCGACGTCACGTCGTCTGTCTTATAAACGACTAAACTCGGCGTAGTGGGGGAGGAAACGGCTGTGGAAGGCAGAAGTCTGCCGGTCAGGGTGAAGGGGACCCGGCCGACGGCGGCTTTCCGCGCGCTCCTGGTGATCGGGCGAATTTTCGTCGCGCTCGCCTCGGCGGCTGTGCTGACCGTCACGTCGTACGGCTGGGCGAAGATCAAGAACGCCAACGACGGCATCGTCAAGACCGAGGTCATCTCCGAGGAACTCGCGAAGCAGGGCCCGAAGCCGCTCGACGGCGCGGTCGACATCCTGCTGGTCGGCCTGGACAGCCGCACCGACGCGCAGGGCAACCCGCTGTCGAAGGAAGCGCTGGCCCTGCTCAACGGCGGCGTCGCCGACGGCGAGCAGAACACCGACACGATGATCCTCGTGCACATCCCGGTCGACGGCACGCGCGCGGTCGCGATCTCGTTCCCGCGCGACTCCTACGTCGAGATCGCGGACGGGTTCGGCAAGCACAAGCTCAACTCCGCGTTC
>JAVXWK010000267.1:0-5035 GCA_032230575.1 Pseudonocardiales bacterium
TGTCGCGGACGCAAGTGGCACGCCTGGTCAGCAGGCCACCACGTACCAGTTCCGGTCGGCGAAGTAGTCGGTGAAGTACGCGGACGTGCCTCCCGCGGTCGCCGGAGCGCAGTGGTCACCGAGCACCGAGAGCCCGGCCGCCGTCATCACCAGAGCCGCCTTTGCTTTCCCTCTGATCGACATTCGTCCCTCCCCGTTCGATGGAGAGAACGATTCCGGACTGACGTTGCAGAAATGTTGAACCGCACGTGGTGCGGCGTTCACAGCGTGTCGAGGAACGTCATCGAACGGCACTCAAGGGCGCGCGGAACGGCAGCTAGTGGCGTTGGGGTTGTTGGGTTTCTGGTGTCCAGACCATCCGCGTCAGTGGCGGTACGTCGCTTCAAGCGCGGTGCGGCGGGTGGTGACGTCGTCCGGATCGTCGCCGAAGACGATCAGGTGCAGTGTGGTCTGGTTGATCGGGTTGTCGGTGCGGCGCGTGTCGTGGCCGCCGGTGATGAGGAGTCCGCCGCGCTGTAGCGCGGGCCGCAGCGCGGCGAGCAGTTCGCCGATGGGTGCGGTGGTGGTGAGTTTCATGGACTCCGACGGGTGGTCGAGGGCGTCGGGGCGGATGGTGTGCAGCGCCAGCAGGGGGATCGACCCGCCGGTGATGCGGAAGTTGAGGTCGAGCATGACGAGCCTGCCGTCGTGGGTCTGGGCGCAGTCGAGGCTGCACACGCCGCGATAGCCGACGTCGGCGGCGCGTTGGGCGATCGCGAGGCATTCGGTGAGCAGGTCGGCGGGGAGAGGGACGACGAGCCCGAAGCGGCCGCCGGTGTAGATGCCGTCGGCGTCGATGCGCTGGTCGGTCACGGCGAGCAGGCGGGCCCGGCCGTCGGCGGTGATGTAGAGCTGAATGCCCCAGTTGCGGTGGATGTGCAGGTATTCCTCGACGACGACCTCGTTGAGGAGGTCGGTGAACGCGGGCAGGGTGACCGGGGTTCCGGCTCGGTGCAGGTAGACGTCGAGGCTGGCGCCGTGAGCGGCGTTGGTGGCGGCTTTGAGGACCCACGATTTCTCGACGGGGGTGGCTTGGGCGAGCTCGTCGCTGGTGACGATCTGGCGGCGGGCTTGGAAGCGGGGATCGACGAAGGTGCTGATGCTGGCTTTGTTGTTGAGGTAGCCGACGAGCTCGGCGCTTTTCACGGAGCGTTCGTCGGGGCACAGGGTGGTGGGCTGCGGGTATTCCATGGAGACGCGCAGGCCATCGCTGAGGGCTTCGGAGACGCGGGTGGCGAACTCGGCTTCGGTGCGGAACTCGAGTGGGTCGGTGCAGACGGGCAGGCCGCCATCGCGGAGGGCGGCGAGGAGGTTGGGTTCGGTGCCGCCCGCGCTGCTGATGACGGGGGTGTCGGCGGCGACGGCGATGGGACGGGAGGACAGGACGTCGCGGGTGTTTCGGTGCCTGCTCGAGGGCACAGTCGGTTCCTGGGCGGGGCGCGCGCAGACGGCGACGTCGGGGCCGTAGATGTCGGTGAGGGTCCGGGGGGCGGCCAGGGTCGGCGTGAGCGCGGAAGCGGTGATGGGAGATCTCCCTTGTGGGGTGGTTCTTAGGCCCGGTCCTGGGCGTGGAGTGGTGCGAATCGTCCGGCAGCGGTGAAACGCGCCTGGATGAGGCAGCGTCCGCTCCGGGGTGAAGGCGCGCCTGCGGGCATGAAACCGAGGCGAGCGTAGACAGCAACTGTCTCACGTTTCGCGGACCTCGCGCGCCCCGCCGAGGCGACGCCGCTTCTCGTCGTCTTCGAAGCCGACGGCGGCGGATCGGAACCAGCTAGGTGCTTGACAGCGGCTGGCAGTGTGGAGGTGGTCCGAGGGACCGTCTTTCATCTGGAGCCGGGGGCAGCGCTATGCGCCGTGGGCGGGCAGCAGACATGACAGAGCCCGGCCGGATAGATCATCCGGCCGGGCTCTGGTGTTGTCCTCACGCGCCGCTGGTGATCAGCGGCTGACGAGTGGACTAGGCGGGGACGATGTTCTCCGCCTGCGGGCCCTTCTGGCCCTGCGTGATGTCGAAGGAGACCTTCTGGCCTTCCTGGAGCTCACGGAAGCCCTGAGCGGCGATGTTCGAGTAGTGGGCGAAGACGTCCGCGCCGCCGCCGTCCTGCTCGATGAAGCCGAAGCCCTTTTCAGCGTTGAACCACTTGACGGTTCCGGTGGCCATGGTGCACTCCAAGCATGAATGTGGCACCCGCACTGTGCGGGAGCCGGGGTGTCCGCCATGGCCGGAGACGCTGAACAACAAAACGCCCGTGACCTGTGATCACGGGCGCACGATACTTCGGAAACCATGACAGATGACACCACACTACACCAGGGGGCCTTCAAGACCAACATCGTGACGCCCTGATCGCCCAAACTGGTGACTGACGGGGCGGGGCCAGGCGCTGCAGTGTCGTCATCGCTGTGACCGAGGTCATCTCGTGCTCGGGTTCGGCAGGGCTGGTCTCGGTACTCTCTGACGGCCTGAGGGAAGGACACGGGTGGACGACTCGTCGAAGGTCGGTAGGCACTCTCGCGCGGTGCTGGCCGCCGCGAAGGCGTTCCGCGCCGAGGCGGCAGGGGTGCGTGCGGAACCGGATCGGCTGCTCGCGCTCGCCGACGCGAAGTACCAGGCGGTTCGGGACTCGCTGGTGGCCGAGCGGCTGCGCGCCATGCCGGTGGACAAGCTGCGGGACATGAAGGCGAACCTGCGGCTGAGCAAGCTGACGGCCGCCGGGTACGGGACCGTCGCCGACGTCGCCGGGGCGCGCCCGGAACAGCTCGACGGCGTGGCCGGGGTCGGCAGGCAGTCCGCCGAGCAGATCGTGCGGGCCGCCCGCGCTGTCGTCGACGGTGTCGCGCGCGACACGACTGTCCGGTTGAGCCCCGACCGCGCTGACCGCGCTCAGACCGAGTTGCTGCAGCTGATGTCCAAGCTGCGCAGGGCGAACCAGCTCGTCGGCCCGCTGCGGGAGCCGCTCGCAGATGTGCTGGGCAAGGTTGACGCCGATGTGCGTGCCGCGTCCCGTGCGTGGAGCCGGGTGCGGATGTTCTTCTCGTTGCGGAAGAGCCGGCAGGCCGCCATCGAATCGCTCGACCGGCTCGAGGCGCTGCTGGCCAGTCGCGACGTGGCGGCGTTGCGGGCGGTGGGTACGCAGCTGCGCGTGCCGGATCTGGATCACCGGGCGCTGTGGCGCGACTACGAGCTCGACGCGGCCGCCTACAACACGCTCCTGGCCGACCTCGCCGGCGCGGAGGCGATGCCGGATCGCAGTGCCGCCAAGGGTTTCGTGCCGGCCGACATCGAGCACGAGGTCGACGCGACCACACTGGACACCAGCCTGCTGAAGGTGTCGCTGCGCGGCTACCAGGTGTTCGGGGCCAAGTTCGCGCTGGCCCGCAAACGCGTCATCATCGGCGACGAGATGGGGCTGGGCAAGACGATCGAGGCCATCGCGGTGATGGCCAGCCTCGCGGCCGGTGGGCGGCGTGGGTTCCTGGTGGTCTGCCCGGCGAGCGTGGTCGTCAACTGGGTCAACGAGATCGCCAGGCACAGCGACCTCGTGCCGCACCGGATGCACGGCGCCGGCCGTGACGGCGCGGTCGGCGAGTGGCTGGCGCAGGGCGGTGTCGGCGTGACGACGTTCGGCACGTTGCCGAAACTGGTGCTGCCCAAGAGGTTCCGCCCGGCGCTGGTCGTGGTCGACGAGGCGCACTACGTGAAGAACCCGGACACGCAGCGCTCACAGGCGGTCAACACGATCGTGCAGCGCGCGGAGCGGGCGGTGCTGCTCACCGGCACGCCGATGGAGAACCGCGTCGAGGAGTTCCGCAACCTGGTCGCCTATCTCCAGCCGGGCGTCGCGGCCCGCACGGGCGCCATCGACGCCGTGGTGGGAGCGAAGGCTTTCCGCCGCGTTGTCGCACCGGTGTACCTGCGGCGCAACCAGGAGGACGTGCTGGGGGAGTTGCCGGAGCTGCTGGAGATGGAGGACTGGGTCGAGTTCGGCAAGCAGGACCGAGCCGCCTACCTCGACGCGGTGCGCAAGGGGAACCTGATGGCGATGCGCCGCGCCGCCTACGCGCCGGGCACGCCCCGCGGCTCGGCGAAGCTGGAGCGGTTGCTGGAGATCATCGAGGAGTCGCGGGACAACGGCTGGAAGGTCGTGGTGTTCTCGTACTTCCACGACGTGCTGGACGCGGTCGCGGACCACGTCGAAGTCTTCGGTCCCCTGACCGGCGCGACGTCGGCGCAGGGGCGTCAGCAACTGGTCGACGCGTTCACGGCGTGTGAGGACCACGCGGTGCTGGTGGCCCAGATCGAGGCGGGCGGCGTGGGCCTCAACATCCAGGCCGCGTCCGTGGTGATCATCGCCGAGCCGCAGTGGAAGCCGAGCACGGAGGACCAGGCGATCGCTCGTTGCCACCGGATGGGCCAGGTCCGCAAGGTCCACGTGCACCGGTTGCTGGTCAAGGACAGCGTGGACGCGCGGGTGCAGGAGATCCGCGACCACAAGACCCTGTTGTTCGACCACTACGCGCGCGAAAGCGACACGAAGCACTCACACGCGAGCGCACTGGACTCGGCGATGTCGGTGGAGCAGCGAGTGGTGCAGGCCGAACAGCAGCGCCTCGGTCTCTAGGAGCCAGACGTCGCTTCGCCACGGGAAAATCAACGGGCAGCGGACAAGAATTGAGACACCCGTCCTGTTGTGGAATTTGGAATTTTATGGCCCGCGTGGATGGAGTCGCCCCTTTCAGCGCTGTGACCTGCGGTGGGCCGTTTTCAGCGGCGCGATTTCGTCGGTGGAGATGGCCTGTTCGATTTCCCTGTTGTGTGAAGCGGGATTTTATGGCATCTGCGGCAGTTCTATAGCTTCGAATTCATGGAATGGAGCTTTCAGTCGGCTGAAGAGCTTGTTGCCGCGTTGCGTGCCGGTGCGGTGACATCGGTGGAACTGACCGAAGAGGCGATCGCCCGCATCGAGCGCGACGACGAGGTGATCAACGCGATCTG
>JAVXWK010000298.1:0-2535 GCA_032230575.1 Pseudonocardiales bacterium
TGACGACAAGGGCGGGCTGCGCAAGCACGCGGAGCCTGGCGATGACAAGGGCGGGCTGCGCAAGCACAAGCACCACCACGCGGAGCCCGGTGACGACAAGGGCGGGCTGCGCAAGCACAAGCACCACCACGCGGAGCCCGGTGACGATAACGGCGGTGTGCGCAAGCACGCGGAGCCCGGTGACGACAAGGGCGGGCTGCGCAAGCACGCAGAGCCCGGCGACGACAACGGCGGCGCGAGCAACACCGCGGAGCCTGGTGACGACAACGGCGGCGAGTCCGGCGGCCACGGCGGCCACGGCGGAGACGACGGTTCCGGCCACAAGTGACGAACAGACCTGACGACGCCGGCACCGCGCGGACCTCCTCGGTCCCCGCGGTGCCGGCGCATGTCCCGGCCCGAGCAGAACGCTGGGTCACCGTCGCCGATGGGCAACGCCGCCCGGGGATCGAGGACCGTCCGGTAAGAATGCGGCGGATTTTCGCCCAAGTGATCGCCGCAACCGCCTTGGTACTGGTGGTGGTGGCGGTGGCCGGCTCCTACGCCAGTCGCCGTGTGGCCGAACGAGAGTCGGTCAACGGTGCTGCGCAGACGACGGACCTGCTCGCCGAGTCGGTTGTCCAGCCCGCGCTCGAGGATGCACTGGTGACCGGTTCACCGGCGGCTCTCGCCCGGTTGGACGATGCGGTGCGTACGCGCGTCCTGGGCGACGTGGTCGTCCGGGTCAAGATCTGGACGGACGCGGGCCTGATCGTCTACTCCGACGAGCCGAGGATCGTGGGCGCGACCTTCGCGTTGGGGGAGGACGAGCGCACTGTTCTGAAGAACCCGACCACCGTTGCCGAGGTGAGCGACCTCACGCGCCCGGAGAACCGCTACGAGCGCGGCAACGGCAAGCTGCTCGAGGTCTATCGCCCGGTGTGGACCCCCAACGGAACGCCCCTGCTCTTTGAGACCTACCTCCCCTACGACACCGTCACCACCCGCGCCGGCCAGTTGTGGCGAGGCTTCGCCGGGATCACCCTGAGCTGCTTGCTGCTGCTGATCGTGCTCATGCTGCCGATCCTCTGGCGCCTGCTGGACCGGGTGAACGCAGCCCAGCACCAGCGGGTGTCACTGCTCGAGCACGCCGTGGACGCCTCCGATGACGAACGACGACGGATCGCCGCGACGCTGCACGACGGCGTCGTCCAGGAACTGGCGGCGGCGTCGTTCGCCGTGGCCGGCGAAGCCGAACGGGCCGCGGCAGGGGGCCAGCGCGACCAGGCAGGCAGGCTGCGCGGCGCCGCCGAGGCTGTCCGCGGGACCATCGGGGGCCTCCGCTCGCTGCTCGTCGACATCTACCCACCCAGCCTGCGGTCGGCCGGTCTCGCGGCGGCCCTCACGGACCTGGCGGGAACCGTCCGCACCCGCGACATCGACATCGATCTCGACCTGCCGGCCGACGGACGCACCGGCCTCGACGAAGCGGGGGAACGGCTCGTCTACCGGGTGGCGCAGGAGTCGCTGCGCAACGTCGCCCGCCACGCGGCGGCGAACCACGTAGATCTCGCGCTCGTCGTGAACTCCGAGGTCGTCACCCTCACCCTGCGCGACGACGGGGTCGGTTTCGATCTCGAAGAGGCGCTCCGCCGCCCAGCAGAGGGGCACTTCGGTGTGCAAGTGATGATCGACCTCGCCAACCAGGCCGGAGCCAAGCTCGACGTCTCCTCGGCTCCAGGCGTTGGCACCTGCTGGCGACTCACGGTGCCACGCTCATGATCCGCGTCCTGCTCGCCGACGATCACAAACTGGTGCGTGCCGGTCTTGCCGCCTTGCTCGACAGCACCGACGATCTGTCCGTCGTGGGCGAGGCCGAGAACGGCAGACGCGCCGTCGAACTCGCGGCGGAGCTGCTGCCCGATGTGATCCTGATGGACTTGTCGATGCCGGTCATGGATGGGGTGGAGGCCACTCGCGAGGTCATCCGCGGCCGGCCGGAGAGCATCGTGGTTGTGCTCACCTCGTTCTCCGACCAGACGCGGGTGTCCGATGCCTTGCGGGCAGGTGCCGTCGGCTACCTGCTCAAGGACAGTGACCCTCGCGACCTCCTGGCTGCCGTACGCAGCGCCGCCGAAGGGCACGCCCCGCTCGACCCGCGGGTCGCCCGGGCGCTGCTCCCCAACACCGAGCCGGCCTCGCCGGCAGAGGGGCTCAGCGTCCGCGAGACGCAGGTACTGCGCCTGGTCGCGATCGGCTTGGCCAATAAGCAGATCGGGCGCCGACTCGGGATCAGCGAGCGCACCGTCAAGGCCCATCTCGGGCGAGTGTTCCGCCAGATCGGCGTCGCCGACCGCACAAGCGCAGCACTCTGGGCGCGCGAACACCTCGACCCGGAAGCGGGGACGGACAGCTAGCGAGAGAAGCGGAGGACCGCGGGCGCTGGACGACCCGCGACTGTGATTCGCGCGTGAAAGCGGTCCTCGCGATGACTTTCGCCTGGCCCATCGGTCCAATGGACAACAAGCAACCACGAAGGGATCGCTATGGGCAGGA
>JAVXWK010000268.1:0-8540 GCA_032230575.1 Pseudonocardiales bacterium
TGCGGTCTTGGGGGAGCGGGACGCTCGCCACGGGTGGAACGTGTCGAGTTGATCGGGCAGCCAGCCGTCCGGTGGGCAGATCACGTGCACGTCCCACCCGGCGGCCCGTTGGGCAAGCACCAGATCCAGCACGACCTTTGCGACGCCCGCCTCGACCGGCTGCGTCACGTGCACGACCTTCACAGGTTTCCTCGCAGTTCCCGCACGGCTTCGCGGTTGAGCGGCAGCACGATCGCCGCGTAGACGCCGAGCAGCACGAGGCCGCAGAGCACTGCGCCGGCGATTCCTTCCGTGGCGGGCAAGACCTTGTTCGTGAGGACGCAGGCCGTACCGGCCACGAGCAGTCCGGCTGCCGTGCGGGCCAGTTCCGTTGGCGGGAAGGCGAGTCCGTGCTTCGCCAGCACCCACCACGTGAGCGGGACGAGCAACCAGACGATCGCTGCCTGGGCGCCTGCCACGGCCAGCACGCCGTGTTGTGCGGTCATCGCCAGCGCTGTCAGCAGTGCCGTCAGATGCGTGACCTCGAGCGCCAGGTACCAGCGGGCGTGCCCGGCGGCGCGGATGACCTGGTACCACGTGTGCAGCAGGCCGAGCCCGAGTCCGTAGCCGCACAACACGACCAGCACCGGTGCCGCGGGCGCCCAGCGTTCGCCGAACAGCACGATGTGGTCCGCGAGCAGTGCGGTGACGGTGTAGAGGCCGCCGGTGATCAGCAGTGTCGCCTTGGTGAACCTCAGCAATGCCCCGGACACCGTCTGTCCACTTCGGACCAGTTCGGCGCAGACCGGGAACAGCACGCCGCCCAGCACGACCGCCACGAGGATGTACGGCATCCAGGCGATCCGGAAGGCGAGCGAGTACACGCCGACGGCCGACGGGCCGAGCACGTGCCCGATCGTCAGGTAGTCGACGTTGATCAGCAGGGTGGCGACGACGGCTCCCGGGCCGACGATGGCCGTCCACCCCAGGGCTTCTCTCGCGTCGGCCTTGTCCCAACGCGGCCGTACTCGTGCCCCTGCTGTCGCTGCTAGTACAGGTTGGGCGACTGCCGTGCACAGCAGTCCGACGGCCATCGCGAGTGGCCCGAAGTCCAGTGCTGCCAGCACGATCGTGACGGCCGCACCGAGCAGCATCCCGCCGGCGTCGGGCAGCATGCGCTTCTGGAAGTTCAGATCGCGGTGCATCATCGCCATCTGCACGCCACCGATCGCGGTGAACGGCAGGCTGAGCGCGGCGATCCTGATGAGGTGCGCGGGTGTGCCCAGCGCTGCGGCGAGCGGCTCCGCGGCGAGCAGGAGGACCGCGGTCAACGCGATGCCGCCGGCGATGCTCATGGTGAGCACCGTGCCCGCGAGCCGTTGCGGGTCCCGGTTCGTGCGGCTGATCACGTCGTAGACGCCGGCGGACTGCACGACCTGGCCGATGTTGACCAGCGACACCACGATCGACACCGCACCGAGGCCGTCCTCGGTGAGCAGCGCGGCGAGCACCAGCGTGACCGCGACCTGGCAGCCCTTGCTGATCACGTTGACCGCGAAGAGCCACAACGATCCCCGGACCGCCCGCGCGCCGACCTGGTTCGTCACGCGCGTTTCCTGGCCGCGACGACGACCAGCAGCACCCAGGCCACCACGATCGCCACGCCGTCCACCGTCACGTCGACCCTGCTGCCGAACAGCCCGACTACCGCGCTGTTGACGAAGTACAGGTGCACGAACGGGACCGCGAGCGCGAGCAGTGCCGCGCCGGTGAGTTGCCAGTCTTTCTGGCGTCGCCAGCACACCACGGCGACCGCGGCCATGGCCGGCACCGCTATCAACACGTCGCCGGGCTGGTGCACCAACGCCACCACCGCGCCGACACACGTGATCAGGTCCGCCAACGAACGGCTGTCCTCGTCACCGCGGTCGAGCTTCCGCGCGAGGAGTGCGGTTGCCGCCAGCACCCCAAGTAGTGCCAGTAGTTCTGCTGCCGGTGGCAACCAATCGGTGGTCCGGAAGAACACCGCCGCGACATCCACGCGTTGTGCCTCAAGGGAGTCGACCGCGCCGTAGCTCGTGTGGCCGGCGTACGCGAGGTTCGCCTCGATCACGTCGAGGAACGCCCCGACCCCGCCGCCCCGGAAGATGAGCAGCCCCACCACGGGCAGACTCGCGATCGCCGCGATGGCAGTGCCCCCGAGAGCGACCCTCCGCGACCCACGCGCGTACAGCAGAATCGCCAACGGCAACCCGAACTGCGGCTTCAGCCACGCCACCGCCAGCCCGAGCGCCGCCACCCTCGGATGACTGGACCGCGCCATCAACGCCGCCGCAGCACCCACCGCGATCAACGGGTTGACCTGCCCGACGTACAGCTGCGCCTTGCCCACCTGACTCGTCACCAGCAGCGCGGCGATCACCACGGTGCCGAGCACCAGCGGCAGCTTCGCCTGACGTGCCGCCAGCAACCCCAGCACTGCCAACAGGACGAGAGACGCCAGCGTGAACGCGATCGCGCCGATCCGGTAGTCGGGCAACGCGAACGGCAGGTGCAGCACCAGGTGGTACGGCTGGTAGAGGTTGAAGTTCTGCCGCACCGGCCAGTGGTCGAACATCGCCGCCGGGTCGTACGGGTTGCCGCCCGCCAGGAACTCGCGGATCGGGAAGTACGTGGCGTCCCGGAAGTCCTGGAGCCGCTCCTCGGCGAGGTTGGCCTCGGTGGGGCTGGGGACTTCCCACGGCGGGCGGAGCGCACGGGCCGCGCTGAATGCGCCGACGACGGCGGCCACAATGGTGAGGAGGGTGCGGGCGTTGGGCTTGGTCGAGGTGATCACGCGGCTGCCTCCGCGACTGGCCTCGGCGCGGTGCGGATGTGGGGCATCGTCGTGGTGATCACGCGAGTGCCTCCGTGACCAGGGCGGAGGGGACGGCGAGAGTCCGCCCTGCCTCGCTGAGCCCTGCCGCGGGCGGGACGGCCAGGGTCGTGATTTCGTTGCCGGGCGGCGCCCACACCGACACCAGGAGCGTCGGTGGCACGATCGACGTGTCGACGAAGTCTTCCGGCACCTCTTCGGTTTCGGTGTTCATGCGAGCACCACCGCCACCAGCACCGCCGACGCGGGCAGCACGGCCAACGCGGCAGCCAGGTCACCCGGCTCGCTCTCGGTGTCGGCGACCGCGATCACAGCGGTGCCGTCACCTGGCTCGCCCGCCTTGTCCGGCAAGGATTCCGCGAGTGACTCGGCCTGCGCGGTGAGCCCGTGATCCGCCGGAATCACCCGCACCGGCCGGGCCGCCGCGACGCACAGCGCGGTCAGCCGGTCGAGCATGTCAGGGTCGTCCTCACGGACCAGCGCCACCGGACGGCGCACTCCGGCAGCGGCGATGGCGGCTCGCACGGCCGCTTCTCCCGTGCGGGGGCGCCGCAACGTTCGCACTGCGGCGGTGGCGATGCCCGCGGCCAGTGCGGCGGCCAGTGCCAATCCCGCCGCCAGCTTCCAGTCTGGAGCGACACGGGTGGTGTCCGGGCGTTCGTCCAGCACGCGCAGCCGTCCGGCAGGGGCGAGGAGGTTCGCGTCCGCCACGGCCTTGGCCACGGCGTTCACCGCGGCCGAAGCGGAAGCAGCCGAACCCGTGCGCACGGACAAGCGGGCCAGGCCGGACGCCGGTACCAGCTCCACGCCCACACCCGAAGCGATCTCACTCGCGGTGCTGCCCGAGGCAGCTGCGGCGGCGTCCAGGACGGTCGGGCTGTGCACCAGCTGGACGATCGCCGGCATCGCCAAGGACGCGACCTCGCCGTACTGGGCGGCGGAGTCGGTTTGTGCGACGGGCACGGCGAGCACGGCGACCCGCGATTCGTACTGCTCGCCGCGCAGTGACGTCACCGCCAGCACGAGCACCGCGACGACCAGCGCCACCGCCGTCGCCTCCAGCAGCGTGCGCTTGTTCACCGTCGTTCTCCCACAGAGGTTCGGAGCAGCTCGTCGTAGGACTTCATGAAGGTGTGCGGGTCGTGGTCGCGTTCCACGGCGGCACGGCCCGCGTCACCGGCCGCGGCACACGCCCGCGCGTCGAACAGGAACGAGGCCAGCGCGGTCGCCGTCGCCTCGGGTGAACGACGGGGCACGAGCACGCCGCCGCCACCGGCCAGCGCCTCACGCACTCCGTCTACATCGGACGCCACGACCGGGCGGCCGGCGGCGAGTGATTCCAGTACCGCGATCGGCATGCCCTCCCAGTCGCTGGTGAGCACCGTGACGTCCGTGGCCTCCAGCAGATCCGGGACATCACACCGGGTGCCGAGGAAGCGCACGCGATCCGCCACACCGAGTTCCGCGGCGCGGTGTTCGAGATCCGAGCGGAGGCTGCCGTCACCGGCCAGCAGCAGTACGGCGCCCGCGACCCTGGTCCACGCCTCCAGCAGCACGTCGTGCCGCTTCTGGGGTTCGAGGCGGGCGGGGCACAAGGCCACCGGCACGTCGGCGCCGATGCCGAGCACGCCGCGAACCGCCGCTCGAGGCACCCGCGGCGGTTCCGCGAACACAGCGTTCGGGATCACCTCGACCGCAAGACCACCGACCCGCAACCGGTCCGCGCTGGCCTCGGAAACCGCCACCACCGCACGTGAGGTGCGCCGCAACACCCGCGCGGCACCGCTGAGATCCGCCTCGGCAACGCCGTGGAACACCGTCACGACCGGCCGTCCCCGTGCCGCCAACCGCGACACCAGGCTCGCGGACACGTTGTGCGCCACCACGACGTCCGGCGAGAAAGCCCGAACCGCCGACCGGACAGCGGAGACAGCCCGAAGCACGCCGACGGCCCTGCGTCGCGCGACCGGCACGTCGAACGTCGAGAAGCCCTGCGCGCGCAAGGCTTCCGCTCGATGCCCGCCCCCGCTCGCGACACCTGACTCCCAGCCGAAGTCGGAGCCGGACCGCACCATGCCCGCGACGACGGCTTCGGCCCCTCCCGCACCCATCTCACTGATGACGTGCAACACACGCATCGCGCTCACGCTCCTCAAGACGCACCTGAGCCGCGATCGCCACCGCGACCAGCGACCAGATCGGCAGGTAGTACTGCTCGGAAAGAAATGTCGACGCGACCAGCACGGCGATCAGCGAGGCCTGGATCGCGAGCATCGGGCGCCTGTCGGAGCTCACGCGCAGCACGCGTTCCGTTGCCACGAACGCCATCGCGACCGCGCCGAGGAAACAGGCCAAGCCAGGCAGTCCCAGCTCCGCGCCGATCTCCAGGTAGATGTTGTGCGCCACCGGCTGCTGCTCGTCGATCTCGGCGTTGCGCGAAGCCGCGGCATAAGAACTGCGAAACCCGCCGGGTCCCACGCCGAAGGCGGGATTGGCGGCGAGCATCCGGGCGGCCGCCTGCCAGCGCAGCTCACGAGTGTCCACATTGGTCGCCGCGATGTACTTCTTCTCGTCGAGCGCCCGGTCCAGCACGGGCCCCGCGAACACCACGGCACCGAGCCCGATGACCGCGAGCCCGCCCACCGTCGCCGCCACCGCGCGCATCGACACCCCACGCCGCGTCACGAGCCACACAGCGGCCAACGCCAGCGCGATCCCACCGCCGCGGGAGAACGTCGCCGCGGCACCAGCCGCCAGCACCGCGCCCACCGGAAGCAGAAACTTCCTCGCAGGCAATGCGATCAGCAACGGCAACGCGACGACCAGGAAGTACGCGAGGTCGTTCGGGTCCTCCAGCGGACCGGTCGCCCGCGGCTCACCCTCGAAGACCAGGCTGTACAGCGCGCCAAGCGCGGCGAACAGAGCACCGCCGACCGCAGCGGCGAGCACGGCTCGTACCGGCACCTCGCGCGCCACGACGTCCACCAGAACAGCGGTGATCACCAGGAACGGCAGGAACCGCTGGGCGTAGTCCATCGTGAAGGGATCACCGGCGTGCACGGCCGACGACGCCAGCAGCACCACCCCGAACAGAGCCAGCAACGCGTGCAACGGATGCGGTGCGGGCCAACGGCGCTGACGTACCCGTTGCGCGACCCACGACACGATCAGCAGCCCCGGCGCCACCTTGGCGAGGTGCGGGTGCACCTCCTGCAGGTAGCCCTCCAGTGGAGCCAGCAGAACCGTCGCACACGCGAGCACGCGCAGCAGCAACGTCATCCGCACAACTCCGTCCGGCGTTCACGGAGAAGTGAAAGCCGGTCGACCTGCGTACCGGTGCCCACGACGTCGAAGTGCCTGCGCAACAACGACAACACCCAGCCGAGCAGCGCCACCTTCTGCGCACCCGGCACCGCCATGCCCGGGAAGAACTCCATCCCCGGCGCCTCGGCACCGCTCAGCACGTCGGTCGGGTGCAGCAGCAACGAGGGTGCGGTACCGGTCATGACACACATGCGCAATGCCGCGCGGAAGTAACCACGCGCCAGCCGCGGCGAGATCTGGTGCAGCTGCAACAGGTACGCGCCGTGGATCGGTACTCGCAGCAGCGGCATCGTCGTCACCGGCAGCTCGACCAGACCGGTGTCACTCCACCGGAACGGGATGTTCGGCGAGCGCACTTTCCCAAAGCCACCGAACAGGTCCTCAGCAGCACCACTGGGAGCGGTGCGGTTGTGATACGCGCGGGCCAGCGGGCCGATCCACGTCGGCAACGTGCTGGCGTCGTAGCGATAACCGCGCGAGGCCAGGACCTCCAGCAACGCCGGGGTGACGCTGTAACCAGGCCCGCGGAACCCCACGGGCCGGGGCGCACCGGCAGCAACGAGAGCGTCCTCGGCCCTGGTCAGCTCGGCTTCCAGCTCGGCCCGCGAGTACTTGTGCAGCCAGGGCTCGTGCCCCCAGGAGTGGTTCGCCACCTCGTGCCCCGCCGCCACGACATCACGCACGGCCTGCGCACCGTCGTCACGCTCGGCATCCGCTCCGACCACGAACACCGTTGTGGTGAGCCGATGTTCACCGAAGACGTCCAGCAACCGCGGCACAGCCGTCGCGAGGAAGCTCGGCCTGCTCTCCCAGCCGGGGTCGCCGTGGGTCTTCAGATAGGCCCACAGGTTGTCCAGGTCCAGCGAGACGCTCGCGGTTCTCACGTGGCCGCTCCGGCAGCGACACGGCTCGGCGCACCCAGAGTCAGCACTCCGGCGACGACGAGCGTCATCCCGAACCCGACCGCCCACTCCCAGCCCGGCGTGATCCGGTCGCCGAGCATCCCGATGCCGACGATCGACGTGAGCACCACCGTCGTCGCGTCCATCGCGGCCACGGACGACGTCGCCGTGCCGCGCTGCAACGCCACCGCGAGGCGCGACTGGCCGATCAGCGCCGCAACGATCAGCAGCCAGGTCAACGGGTTCAGCACGATGCCGAGCAGCGACTCGTCCGCGACCGAGCGGCCGATGATCGCCACCACCGCGAACGCCGTGCCGGCGAGGACCGAGATCACCACGGCGTTCGCGTTCTGCATCGCCCGCGTGCCGAACACGACCACGAGCAACGGCAACCCGAGCAGGATGAGGCCGGGCACGGTCGGGATGTCCTTCGCGACCGACGACTCCGACGCGGTGACCAGCAGGACGAGCCCGGCCGCCATCATGATCAGCACCGCGACCTCCACCGGCCGCACGTGCCACTTCAGCACCAGCAGGCCGAACGCCGTGGCCAGTCCGACGGCACACGAAGAACCCGCCTGCACCAAGTACAGCGGCAGCTCGGCGCGAGCGAGAAAAGCGAACCCGAAACCACCCACCTGGCCCGCGAAACCGAACAGGTAAAGACGGTCCTTGGCCAGTCGCGCGAGCAGTCCCATCCCGGTTCCGGGCCGCCGGTCCGCCCGCTGCGCGGCCACCGTCTGGGCCACGATGCCCAGGCCGTAGAGCGCGGTGGAGACAACGAGCTCAAGGTATCCGGACACGCAGGACCTCCCTCGTCAAGGCCCCGAAGAATACGGAGCCGCGAGGGCGATCCCCATTAGAGGGATATCAACAACTCATTGCGAGAATTATGGTCCAGTTATTCGCTCTAAAGAGCAGAAAAGCGACTCGAAAGAGTGATCAGAGTTCGATGACCGTGCCGTCCGGTGGCACTTCGACGCCGGCCTCGCGCAGCTTCAGCGACTCCTCGGAGCCGGGATCCAGCACCGGGTTGGTGTTGTTGAGGTGGGTGTAGATGCGCCGGATCTCGGGGAACCGCCGCAGCTCCGGCAGGCTTTGGGTGATCGGCAGGTGGCCCATCGCGGCCTGACCGGACGAGCTGCCGGTCGCCGATCCCATCTCCGAGGCCGCGTAGAACGTGCCGTCCAGCAGCACGCAGTCGGCGCCGGCCACCACCTCGTCGAAACCGGAGGGCCACGACGCCAGACAGGGCGCGTAGACCAGCACACCGCCGGAAACCTCGTCCTCGAACCGATACGCGACCACCCAATGCCCGTCCACAGTGGACGAACGGGCGTACTTCGGCCGCTTGCCGCTGATCGGGATCGCCGACACGCGCACCCCGCCGAGCGAGAACGACTGGTCGGCCTCCACCTGACGCCACGCCACCGGCGCATAACCGTCGATCACCGTGCGCA
>JAVXWK010000370.1:0-2620 GCA_032230575.1 Pseudonocardiales bacterium
GGCAAGCGGGAGCCGGGTGAGACCGACGTCGAGACGCTCGTGCGCGAGATCCGCGAGGAGCTGTCCGTCGAGATCGACGCGACGTCGGCGAGGCACATCGGAACGTTCGAGGCGCAGGCGCACGGCCACTCGTCGGGGGTGACGGTGCGGATGACCTGCTACACCGCGTCGTTCACGGGGGAACCGGTGGCGTCGGCCGAGATCGAGGAACTCGCCTGGCTCACCACCGCCGACGTGGACCGGATCTCTCCGGTCGATCGCATCATCTTCGCTCACCTACACGAAGCCGGGTTGCTGTCCTAAGCTGGTAAGCGCTTTCCCAAATCTGTCCACCTACCGCCGCCACGCTGTAGGGAGTGACACGCATGGGGTTTCGCAACAGATCAGTGGTGCTGGCGGCGGTGTGTGCGGCCGCCGCAGGTGCCTTGGCCGGCACGACTCCCGCCATCGCAGAATCCGGAGAATGGCGCGTCACCGCGCCTGTCAGTGCGCAATCCGTTGCGCCAGAGGCACTTGTGCGGCTCGACAAGGGGAAGTTGAGCCTGGAGGTCCGGCGCGGCGGCACCACGGTGCTGGAGCCGTCCGCGCTGGGCATCCGCACCGCCGATGCCGACCTGACGTCGGGGCTGAAGTTCGTCGGGTCGGCGTCGCGGCTCGTCCAGGACTCGTACACCACGGTGTCCGGCAAGAAACGTGAGCACACCTACGTCGGCACGGAGACGACGTTCCACCTGCAGCGTTCGGCTGAACGGCTGGATCTCGTGGTGCGCACGTCTTCCGACGGCGTGGCGTACAAGTACGTGCTGCCGTCGGGCAAGTGGACGACCGTGCTCGGTGAGGCGTCGGAGTTCGCGGTACCGGCGAGTGCCGAGAAGTTCTTGCTGCCGTACGACAACGGGCGTGGGGACTACGAGTCCGCGCACGTCCGAACCGCCGAGAAGGGCGTCGAGTACGGATATCCCGCGCTGTTCACCGTGTCCGGCTCCTGGCTGCTCCTGGGGGAGTCCGATCTCGATGGCCGCTACGGCGGTTCGCGGGTCGTTTACGACGGGTCGCGCTATCGGCTCGTGCTGCCTGATCCGGCGGAGACTTCGGCCGGACCGCTGGCGACGCCGTGGCGTGTGCTCGGGGTCGGGTCGCTGGCGGAGGTGACCGAGAGCTCGTTGATCACGTCGCTCGCGCCCGCTTCGAAGATCGCGGACACGTCGTGGATCAAGCCCGGCACCGCGGTGTGGTCGTGGTGGGGTGACGGCACGGGTGACTTGGCTCTGCAGAAGCGATACGCGGACTACGCGGCGAAGCAGGGCTACGAGTACAACCTCGTCGACTCCGGCTGGAGCGCCGACTGGATTCCCGAGCTGATCACCTACTCGAAGGCGCGCGGTGTCGGCACGTGGCTGTGGGTGCGGTGGCAGACCATCGACACCGACAGCGAACGGGAGCGGCTCTTCGCGCAGTACAGCTCGTGGGGCGCGGTCGGGCTGAAGATCGACTTCGTGGAGTCCGACGGGCAGGACCGGATGCGCTGGTACGACGCCGTGTACGCGGCGGCCGCGAAGTACCACCTGATGCTGAACTTCCACGGCGCGCCGATTCCACGTGGTGTGCAACGGACCTGGCCGCACGTGCTGTCCGTCGAGGCGGTGAAGGGTGCGGAGGGCACGAAGCCGCGTCCCGGCCGGGAGCCGTTCCCGATCGAGCACTACCTGACGCTGCCGTTCACGCGGAACCTGACCGGGTCGATGGACTTCACGCCGGTGACGTTCTCCGGGGTGCGGCCGAACTCCGACGCGGCCGAGCTGGCTTTGAGCGTGCTCTACGAGTCGGGCGTGCAGCACTTCGCGGACAAGATCTCGAGCTACGAGGCCTATCCGGTGGCCGAGCAGTTCCTGCGTGCGGTTCCGGCCGCGTGGGACGAGACTCGGCTGGTGGCGGGCGATCCCGGCAAGCTCGCGGTGCTGGCGCGGCGGTCCGGTTCGACGTGGTTCGTCGGTGCCGGGGTGGCGGGTGATCCGCGTGACCTTTCGGTCGGAACGGGATTCCTCGGGTCCGGCTCGTGGTTGGTCGAGCTGTACCACGACAGCCCGGCGGGCAAGATCGCGTTCGACACCAAACGTGTTGTGGCGGGAGACTCCCTGACGGTGCCCGTGGCTCGCAACGGTGGCTACGCGGCCCGGCTCTGCCAGGTTCCGCCGGCCGCGACCACCTGCGGCTGATCACTCCATCTGGTCAGTCGTCCGCCACGCGGGGGCCCGGCGCGCAGTGAAGCGGCGCGCCCGGTCCCCGCGTGTCCCCGCGGCCGCTGCCACCGCTGCGACGGCGATGATCACGTAGATCGTCCGGAAGCTCAGGTGCGCGACGAGTGCCGCGCCCGCCGCGAGACCCAGCGGTCCGCCCGCGAACACGATGCTGATGGCGGTGGCGCTGACCCTGCCGAGCACCGCCGGTGGGGTGCGTTGCTGGACCAGCGTGACGACCGCGACCACCGCCCAGGCGAGGCCGACGCCGTTCAGGAACCCGCCCGCGAGCACCGCCGGGAGCCAGGCCGTTGCCCTGGCCAGCGCTCCTGCCGCGATGAGCACGAGCCCTGCCGTGACGTTCGCGCGTTTGCCCTGCAGGC
>JAVXWK010000398.1:0-3291 GCA_032230575.1 Pseudonocardiales bacterium
CACGAATCCTCGCCCTGGCAGGCAAGGTCCTCCGCCCCCTGGACACGGTGGAGCGAGCACGGCCATTCCTGCGAGCCCTGCAGGAATCCACGGGTTGCACAGTGCACCTGGCCGTCCTCTTCGGCGACGAACTGGTCTACGTCGACAAGATCGAGGCCAACAAGCCCTACCGCATGGCGTCCCGTCTGGGCATGTCGCTACCGGCCCACGGGACCGCCATCGGCAAGGCGGTCCTGGCCTCCCAGTCCTCCTCGGAGTTGGAGGCCTACATAGCCCGCACGGCCCTGCCGGGTCGCACCCCGCACACCATCACCTCGGCGACACGGCTGAAGTCACAACTTTCGCGGGTACGACGCTCCGGCTTCGCCCTGGACGACGAGGAGAACGAGCTGGGCGTCCGCTGCGTGGGCGCCGCGATCCGTGACCACGGCGGTGTGGTGATCGGCGGACTCTCCGCCTCCTCGCTGGCGATGGAGCACTCACTGCAGGAGCTGATCGCGCTCGGGCCACGCGTGGTGCAGGCGGCGGGTGAGGTGTCGGGAGCGCTCGGCTGGGCCTAGCCGCGGTGCAGCGTCGTCACCATCGCCTCGACAGCGATCCGAGGCTTCACGTTGACCTCGATCGCCTCGCGGCACGCCAGCACGGCCTCCAACCGCCGCAGGATCGACTCCCGCGACCACTGGGCAGCAGCGGTCCGGGAGTCCCCCGCCCGATCCGGATGCGTCAACGCAGCCTCGGACCCGGTGTGCACGACCAGCGCATCCCGATAAAACCCAGCCAAATCCACCAAAGCCGTGTCCAACGAGTCACGCTGGGTCCGAGTAGCCCGAGACTTCTGCCTCTTCTCCAGATCCTTCAGCGCACCCTTGGCCCCACGGGTGGCAGCAGCAGTCCCCTTACCGGTACCGCCCGCCCCCATAGCCGTCTCCAACGCCTCCCGCTCAGCCTCATCACGAGACTCGTTGGCGGTAGAAGCATCGTCCTCAGCAGCCTTGATCAGCTCATCGGCACACGTGAACACATCGGCAGGCTTGCGCAACGCCAGCGGAATCCGCAGCACAGCCTCCCGCCGAGCCCGGACCTCGGAATCCACAGCCAGCCGCCGAGCCCGCCCGACGTGCCCGCCACAAACGGAAGCGGCCCACGAAGCCATCTCGGCGGGAATCCCGTCCGCGGCCTCCAACGCCGAAGCGATAGCAGCAGGACGCGGCGAGCCCAACGACACCAGCCGACACCGCGACCGAATGGTCACCGACACGTCGTCAGGATGATCAGAAGGCGCGCACAGCAGGAACACAGTCCGCTCCGGCGGCTCCTCGACGGCCTTCAACAACGCGTTGGCAGCACCCTCGGTCAACCGGTCGGCGTCCTCGATGATCACCACCTGCCACCGCCCGGAAGTCGGCCGGCGGGCGGAGATCTGGACCAGCGACCGCATCTCGGCGACCGAGATCGAGAGGCCCTCGGGAGCCACGACCCGCACGTCGGCGTGCGTGCCGTGCAGCGACGTCCGGCAGCCGGCACACTCGCCGCAGCCAGGCCGGTCATCCGTCACCAGGCACTGCAGGGCACCGGCGAAGGCACGCGCCGTGGACGAGCGACCTGACCCCGGCGGCCCGGTGAAGAGCCAGGCGTGCGTCATGGCGCCAGGAGCAGGCGTTCCCCCGGCAACGATCGTGGCAGCCGCCTCGGCAGCCGCAGACAGGGTCGCCACCGCGTCCGGCTGGCCGACCACCTCGTCCCACACGCTCATGACAGCCAGTCTTCCAGCGCGGGATCAGACCGCGGCTTCGGGGACCGCGCGCTTGCGAGTGGCCAGCAACGGCACCACGGCAGACCGAACCCGGTCTGCCACGGCATCCACGTCGCCATCGGCCTCGACCACCACGTACCGGTCCGGATCAGCGGCAGCCATCTCGCTCAGCAGCCGCTGCACCCGCCAGTGATGCTCCAGCGCGATCGACTTGCCGTCAGCCACAGGCCGGTCCAGCAGGATCGTCAGGTCAGGCCGCAGCCGTCCGGTGGCCCAGTCGACGAGCCCTTCGAGCTCCTGGTGCTCCAACGAGCTCGTGGCGGTGAAGTGGGCGAGCGGCGAGTCGACATAGCGCTCCATCACCACCACGGAACCCTCGTCCAGTGCGGGGCGCACCTGCCGTTCGACCACATCGGCACGGACGGCCGCGGCGACCAACGCCTGCGCGCGCACACCAGCCAGTTCGACGGACGACAGCATCGTGCGCAAACGGCGTTCGTCGTGCTCGGGATCGGCAGCCAGCAGCACCTCGACGCCCTCGGCACGCAGAGCGGCGGCCAGCCGGCGCGCCTGCACCGAGGTGTCCTCACGGGTGTCGCCCTCGACAGCGATCAACAGTCCCTTGGACTGCCGCCGCCCGCGAATGGCCGCGAACAGCGACGACAACACCGGCTCCTCGCGCCGGTCGTCCATCTGCCGGTACGCGACGAGACCCAGCACGATCGCGATCACCGCGCCGGCGAGCATCACCGGGCGGGTCGCGTCGACCTCCATCGGGTGACCGAAGACGCTGACCTGGCGCTTCTGCAGCAGGGCGACCACCAGCGGGGCACCGGCGGAGGCGCCGAACAACACGATCTTGAGCAAGGACTGGATCAACGCGACCGTGCGGCCGCGCATCTCGTCCTCGACCTGCGAGCCGACGATCGTCAGACCGGTCAGGAACGCCACACCCGCGCACGCACCGACCAGCGCCACCATCAGCAGCGCGATCCACAGGTGCGGTGCCAGCGCGACCAGCACCAGCGTGATGCCGGCGCCCACGATCGTCATGCCGAACAGGCGGTTGTAGGCGAGGCGGCGGGCCAGCCGCGGCGCGGTGGCCATGCCCAGCGCGAGACCGACGAACACGGCCACGAACAGCAGGCCGAACGTCGAGGCGCCGCCCAGCAGCGACTCGGCGTAGAGCTTGGCGGTCGCGATCACGACACCGGCCGCGGCGAACGCGCCGATCATGCCGATCACCAGGCCGCGGACCAGCGGCGTCGCGGCGGCGAAGCGGATGCCGTCGCGGAACATCGCGACGAAGCCCGGCTTGTCGGCCTCGACCTCCTTCTTCCTGGCCGAGGCGCGGCCGGAGAGCTCCGGCAGGCGGGTCGCGATCAGGATCGCGGAGGTGAAGTACAGGAGGCCGTTGATGATCACCGCGATGGTCGCGATGCGGAACTCGAGGTTGCCGCCCTGCAGGTTCAGGTACCCGGGGATGCCCGCGATCAGCGAGTACAGGCCAAAACCGCTGATCGTGGAGATGCCGTAGG
>JAVXWK010000407.1:0-3642 GCA_032230575.1 Pseudonocardiales bacterium
CGGGCTGCGCGCACGGGCCGGGCGGCGGGCCACCGGTGTCCCACGGGACCTGGGTCGAGCGGTAGAAGTTGATGCCCATGGTCGTCCAGCGCGGGGCCTGCGCACCCAGGCGCACCTTGAACTGGTCCCAGTTGTGCGTCGACCACGGCGACCAGGCCAGCTCGGCGATCGCGGAGAGCCGTGGGAACGCCATGAACTCGATGTCGCGCGAGGTCACCAGCGTCTCAGTCCACAGTGGAGCTTCGACGCCGCGGACCGACGCCTCGGTGACGCCGCTCAGGTGCGTGCCGGGGTTCCACTCGTAGGCGGTCTGCACCTCGATCAGGCCGGCCCACGACAGGCCCAAAGGCGTGCTGGAGTTGTACTTCATGTCCAGGTACGCCTTGTTCGCGGGCGACATGATGACCTTGTTGCCGCGCTGGACCGCCGCCTGCACCACCGCGTTGGACGTCGTGGTGCCCCAGTACTGCGGGATGGCGGTCGTGTCGGTCGTGGTCTTCACGAACTCGTGCCAGCCGAGCACGGTCTTGCCGTACTTCTTCACGATCGGCAGGGCACGGTTCATGAACGCCTGGTAGTCGGCGTCGGAGGTCGCGTGCGCCTCGTCGCCGCCGATGTGGAAGTACGGGCCGGGTGTGAGCGCCGCGATCTCGCGCACCACGTCGTCGATGAACTGGTAGGTGATGTCCTTGTTGACGCACAAGGAGGAATAGCCGACCTCGATGTCCGTGCGCAGCGGTGGGGCCTGGCCGTTGCAGTTCAGCTCCGCGTACGAGGCCTGCGCGGCGTTGGTGTGGCCGGGCATGTCGATCTCGGGGATCACCGTGATCTTGCGCGCGGCCGCGTACTGCACGATCTCGCTGTACTGCGCCTTGGTGAAGTAGCCGCCGGCGCCGCCGCCGACCTGCGTGCTGCCGCCGTACGTGGCCAGGCGCGGCCAGCTGTCGATCACGATCCGCCAGCCCTGGTCGTCGCTCAGGTGCAGGTGGAAGTAGTTGATTTTGTACAGGGCGAGCTGGTCGAGGTAGCGCTTGACCGACGCGACCGGGTGGAAGTGCCGTGCCACGTCGAGCATCGCGCCGCGGTAGGAGAAGCGCGGGTAGTCGACGATCAGCGTGCCCGGCACGGTCCACGGACCGGGTTGCGTGGTCGCGCTCTCAACGGCGGCGGGCAACAGCTGCCGCAGCGTCTGCACGCCCGCGAACAAGCCCTCCGACGTATTGGCGCGCACCACGACGGCGTTGACCGCGACGTCCAGCTGGTAACCCTGCTGCCCGACCGGGCTGGGCGCGCCCGAGAGCAACAACGAGATGCCGTCGACAGGCGCACCGGCCGCATCGGAGACCGGCAGCGCGTAGCCGGTGGAGGGGCGCAGCACGCCCGCGAGGAAGTTGCCGACGTCCCTCGCGGCAGGGGTGGTGTAGATCTTCGTGGCGGCCGTCAGCGTGTGCGTGACACCGGTTCTGGCCTGCACCGACACCGGTGCCGGGACCAGGCTCTGCAGTGGCTCCGCGGCTTGCGACTGCGCGCTCACGGACAGCGCTGCGGTGACAGCGATGACCGCGGCGAGAACGCGAGTTCTCACGACTCCTCCTCACGAGTCGGGGGCGGCGACCCTGAACCCAGCCTGGGTGTACATCCCTTTTGTCGTCAATGGTCTGAGCCAATTGATGGACACCTCCGATGTCTCCTGAGATCATCGAAGTCCGCCGCTCCCCGAACGACGTTGGAGAGGCACATGCGCACACTGCTCGTTCTCCCGCTCGCACTGGCACTCGGCGCCGTCATGGCACCGGCAGCGGACGCGGCGACCACCCACGTGGTCGAGGTCGTCGGCGACGAGTTCAAGCCCGAAGTCCTGTGGATCAAGGCGGGTGACAGCGTGAAATGGGTGTTCCGCGGGCCTGGCTTGGCGCGCGTCCGCAAGGGCTTGACGCCGCCGCAGCCGTGCCGCCACACGAGCGGCCCGGACAGCGGCTTGAAGCGCCCCGGCCAGACGTACACGCTGAAGTTCCGCGAGTCGCAGCGGTTCGTCTACCACTCGACGGTGCGCGACGTCTGCCGCATGACCGGCGACATTCACGTCGACTGAAACACGGCCTTCCGCGAGGCGCGCCGCAGCGTCCGCAGCAGCACGGGCCCCGTCACCACCACCAGCACGGCGGTGGTGACGGCCCGCCCGAGGTCCCAGCCGAGTGACGTCGCGAGCGTGAAAGCCGCCAGCCGCACCAGGTTCGCGCCCGCCGAGGCGTTCGGGTCGAAGCTCACCGACGTGCCCTCGCCGACCGCGAACGGCCAGAACGACAGGTTCAGCAGAAACCCGTACACCAACGAGCTGACCACGCCGTACCCCGCCAGCAACGCGATCTCGGCTTTCCCGCGCCACTGCGGCAACAACCCGGCACCGAGCGCCACCCAAGCCGCCCCGAGCATCTGATACGGCAGCCACGGCCCGACACCGCCGGTCAGCAACGCCGACGCGAACAACGTCGTGTTGCCCAGCACGAACCCGAACCCAGGCCCGAACACCCGGCCGCTCAGCACCATCAGGAAGAAGATCGTCTCGATGCCGGCCGTCCCCGCGCCCAACGGCCGGATCGCCGCTCCGAGCGCCGACAACACCCCGAGCATCGCGATCGCCTTGGAGTCCATGCCCTTGTCACTCAGCTCCGCCAGCACAACGGCCAGCACGAGCGGCAACAGCAGCGCGAACGTCCACGGCGCATCACCGCCGTGCGCGATGTCGCTGGACGGCACCACGAACAACGGCCACGTGAACGCCGCCAGCCCGATCACGCCCGACACCGCCAGCGCTGTCACCGACCTGCGCCTGATCGCGATCACAGCGCTGCCTGGACGTCGGCGACTGTCAGCCACGGCCCCAGAATCTTGCTGACCTGCGGAGCGAAGATCGGTGACGACGTGACGACCTCCCGCGCCGGCCCATCCGCGACCACTTCCCCTTCAGCCATCACGACCACTCGCGTCGCGTACTCGGCGACGAACTCGACGTCGTGTGTGGCCAGCACAATCGCGCTGTCGAGGTTCTTGAGGACCTCGGCCAGCGCTTCCTTCGCGGGGTAGTCGAGGCCGCGCGTGGGTTCGTCGAGCAACAGCACGTCCGGCGCCCCGGTCAGCATCACCGCGAGTACGAGCGCCAGGCGCTGCCCCTCCGACAGGTCGCGCGGATGGCTGTCCTGCGGCACAGAAGCCAAGCCTTCCAACAACTTCTGGCAGGTTCCAGCGGGTTGACCGGTCTCGGCGTCGGCCTGGGAGCACTCCTCGGCGACGGTCTCCAGGTACAGCAGATCGGACGGTTGCTGCGGCACCAGCGCGACCGTTTTCCGGCGCGCGGCGGGTTTCAGCGCCTTGGGATCCTTGTCTCCGACGGAAACCGTGCCGGACGACCGCTTGCCGCTCCCCTGCACCGCCCAGAGCAACGACGACTTGCCGGACCCGTTGCGCCCCATCAGCGCAACCCGTTCGCCCGCACCAACGCTGAGCGAAACCCCCCGCACAGCCTGAACATCGCCGTACTTCACAACAACATCCCGCGCTTCCAGCACAGGCTCGGCAACGGCGGGATTCTCGGTCGCAGGTTCGGGCAGTCGTGCGCGCAAAGGCGCCGCATGCCGACGCGCG
>JAVXWK010000514.1:0-14601 GCA_032230575.1 Pseudonocardiales bacterium
GTCGACATCGTGGCGGCCGAGGCCGGAACGCAGGGGCACGTCGCGATGTCCGGCACGTCGATGGCCACCCCGCACGTCGCGGGTGTCGTCGCGCTGCTCAAGCAGCAGCACCCGGACTGGAGCGGACCGCGCCTCAAAGCGACGATCATGGCTTCCGCCAAGGCGAATCCGGCGCTGAAGACGTTCGACCAGGGCGCCGGCCGGGTGGACGTGCCGAAGATGCTGGTGCAGCAGGTGGTCTCCGAGCCCGCCAACGTCAACTTCGGGGTGCAGCAGTGGCCGCACGACGACGACCAGAAGGTCGTCCGCGAGGTCACGTACCGCAACGCGGGCAAGGATCCGCTCACGCTCGACCTGACCGTGGACGTCACCGGACCGGACGGCAAGCCCTCGCCCGCCGGTCTGGTCGCGGTGTCCCCGGCGAAGCTCACCGTGCCCGCTGGCGGCGAGGCCAAGGCCACGATCACCGCTGACACCAAGGTGAACGCGGCCGACGGCGCCTACAGCGGCGCGGTCGTGGCGTCGAACGGCCAGCGCACGCTGATCAGCGTCAACCGCGAGGTCGAGAGCTACGACATCGGCGTCTCGGTGCTGGGCGTCGACGGCAACCCGACGGCGGACCACGGCACGTCGTTCGTCAACACCAAGACCGGCAAGGGTTACTCGGCCCAGTCGAAGAACATCCGGCTGCCCAAGGGCGAGTACATCGTGGACAGCCCGATCTTCACGCCGGACAGCAAGGTCGTGCTCCTGGTGCAGCCCAGGTTCCAGGTGACCGGCAGGACCACGCTCACGGTCGACGCCCGCAAGGCCAAGCCGGTCGCGCTCAAGACCCCGGACCCGGCGGCCAAGGGCATCATCGGCACGGTCTCGTACGCCACGCAGGTCGCGGGCCGGCCCTTCGGCTCCGGCTGGGCGTTCTTCGACGGCCTCGCGGGCAAGGTCCTCACCGCTCAGCTCGGCGACGACTCCGCGGGCTTCACGACGACCGTGGCCGAGCAGTTCCAGGGCACGCCCCGGGACGAAAAGACCCCGGTCAGCTACCGCCTCATGTGGACCGAGCGCGGCATGCCCACGGGCTACGAGCGCACCGCCAAGCCGTCCGAGCTCGCCGAGATGACGAGCACCTTCCGCCCGGCGGGCGAGGACTACCGCCACGGTGTCGCGGCCATGCCCCATCCGACCGACGGAAGCGGCGGCTTCGCCTGGTACACCCCGGTCGCGGACAACGGCAAGGCAGTCGACTACGTCAGCACCACGGGCGGCAAGTGGAGCTGGATCTACGACCGCACCGCCCCGGACGACACCCGCGAGTACATCACCGAAACTCGCTCGAACTCCTTCAAGGGCGGCAAGAAGTACACGCAGGCGTTCGGCAGGGCGGTCCTCGGCCCGTCCGTTCCCGAGTCACCCGGCTTCGGCCTCGCGAGGCTCGAGGACCAGATCGCCGTGAAGGTCCCGCTCTTCACCGACAGCAACGGCGGGGAGGGCAACGCCGGCACCGGAACCGCGAGGACCACGCTGTTCCACAACGGCACCAAGCTCGGCGAGCAACCGCGGCCGGGCGCGGTCTTCGACGTCCCGGCAGCGGAAGGCGCTTACAAGGCGGAGATCGAGCACAGCCGCAACGCCGAGCTGTCCACGAAGGTCAGCGGCGCCTGGACCTTCAAGGCCAAGCACACCACCGACGTGACGCAGCTGCCGCTCACGGTGGTCCGCTTCCTGCCCAGGCTGGGCGACAACGACACCGCCCACGGCCGTGTCCTCGTTCTCCCGCTGAAGGTCGAGCAGCAGCAGAACACCCCGAAGGTCAGGCGCGTCACCGTCGAGGTCTCCTTCGACGACGGCGCGACCTGGCAGCAGGTCCCGGTCGCCGGCGACAAGGCGATCGTGAAGCACCCCAACGGCGCGAAGTTCGCGTCGCTGCGGGCCAAGACCGCGGACGCCGCGGGCAACACCGGTGAGGTGACGATCCTCCGCGCCTACAAGATCGCGGGCTGACCGCAGCCGCGAACACCACGCGGGGGCCTTTCGTACGGCACGAACGTACGGAAGGCCCCCACGTGCGCGAGCTGAGACGGGCGATGGGGCGATGTCACGCTCTGTCGTGAGGCGTTCAGGGGCGTGTTGCCGCGTCCGAAACGTGTGAACGCACGGCCTCAAGGGCCAAGAAGAGGCCTGACGGCGGCCTCACCGCTGCCCTAGAAGGATGATGGTGACAGAACCGACCGTATGAGAAGGCCCACTGGGTAGTCGCCGGGCCGCGCGGATCGTATCCTGGAGGATGACGTCCCCAGGGTGGGTCGTCCGCCGGGTTCGGCGGAAACCGAAAACACCCGGCGCCCGCGACCGCTGTGCCGGAGGAGGAACGATGCCACTCTCCGAGCACGAGCAGCGACTGCTCGACCAGATCGAGCGCGCGCTCTACGCCGAAGACCCGAAGTTCGCATCCACCGTACGAGGCGCCAAGTTGCGGCGGCCGTCCAAGCGGCGCCGTGTACAGGGCATCGTTCTGTTCGTCGTGGGCGTGGCGGCGCTCGTCGCCGGCGTGAGCTTCCTGTCGAAGCTCGCCATCGTCGGAATCCCCGTCGTGAGCGTCTTCGGCTTCCTGCTCATGTTCTTCGGCGTGCTCATCACACTGACGACGCTGCGTCGCGGTGACCAGGTCGCCGAGGGAACGCAGGAGGACGGCAAGCCGACCCGCAGCCGCAGCTCGTTCTCCGAACGCATGGAGGAGCGCTTCCGCAAGCGTTTCGACGAAGAGCAGTGAGCCTTCGGACCAACGCGAAGGGCCCGCCCCCACCAAGGGGAGCGGGCCCTTCGCGTTGCGGACCCTAGACCGGAACGGCTTCCCGCTCAGGCGTCTCGGCCATCGGTGCGGGCGTCGGCTTGAGCACCGACTTCGGGAACAGCCTCGCCCGCAACGACAGCGGGGCGTTCTGCCGCAGCGACTGTCGCACCGCGGCGAGCGCTCCGGGCAGTGCCGGGTCGGCGGCCGGGTTCGCGCTGTACCAGGACCGCTCGATCGTCCCGATCACCGTGCGCAGACCGTCCTTGCCCGCGTCGTCCAGGTTGTGCTCGCGGGCCAGCCTGCGAGCGGCCGCCCGGATCGTCTCGGCCGACGGCACGGGTGCGCCGCGGTCGATCGACTCCGCCATGAGCTCGGCCCACGCCGCGGTCGCCGCCCCCGGTCCGAGCTTGCTGACCTCACGTAGCCGGCCGCGCCGTCGCAGGGCACGCATCACCGCAGGTGTGGCTCCTACGAGCAGCAGCAACACGAGTGCCATGAGCCAGTACGACAGCCATGCCATCGCGAACAGGAACACGAGGGCCCAGAGCGCCAGCGAGATGGGGCCGGCCACCCGGCGCAACTCCGATGTCTTGATGATCCCCACCAGGCGCAGGAGCTGGAAGGCCAGCGCGAAGGCCAAGGAGATGATCAGCGCGATCAGGACCCAGTGCTTCTCGGTGTCGTCCTTCGTGGCCTGCTGCTGACCAGTGGTGTCCTCGGTGCCGTCGGAGGCGGCGGACGTCGGGGCCGACCCCGTCACGGACGACCCCACCGTCTCGGTCTTCGTCTCGGCCGTGGGCTGCTCGTCCTGACCCTGCGAGGACTCCCGCAGGTACGGCGGCACGACGCCGCGGCCGTCGTCGATCGGGGTCGGGTCGAAGGTCATCCAGCCGTGGTTCGGGAAGAAGATCTCGACCCACGCGTGGGCGTCCTCGGTGCTGATCACGCGGTAGGAGTTGTCCGCGGACGCGACACCGGCGGTGAAGCCGATCGCCACGCGCGACGGCAGGCCGACCACGCGGGCCATCACGGCCATCGCGGAGGCGAACTGCTCGCAGTAGCCGATCTTGCCCTTGGTCACGAAGTCGGTCAGCGCGTCCTTGGTGACGTCGCCCTGGGTCTTGATGTCGTAGGTGAACCCGTTGGCCCTGCTGAAGGAGGCGGTCAGCGCAGCGGCCTTGTCGAAGTTGTTGGTGGCGCCCTCGACGATCTTGTTCGCGAGATCGACCACCTCCTGCTCGACGCCGTCGAACTTGTAGTACTCGGCGTCGACCACGTTCTTCGAGTCCGGCGTCAGGCGCAGCGCCTGCTTCGTGGGCGTGGAGAGCACCGTGTCGATCGTGTACGACTCCGGCTCGCGCTCCCGCTGGCTGAAGATCACGCCCTTCTTCACGTCGAAGCGGTAGTCGTCGTCCGGGGTGTCGATGCGGCGCACGGCGCCGTAGGTCGGCAGCCAGAAGCTCCGCCAGTCCTTCGGCTCGATGTCGATCCGCGTCGTCTTGCCCTCGCCGCGGTCACCGGCCTGCGGTGGCAGCTCGCCGCGCGCGGGCTGCCCGCCGGGGTCCGTGCCGCGCTCCCAGCCCTTGTCCGGCACGTACTTCGCCAGCGTGGTCGCGCGCATGTACGTCTGCTCCGGCAGGCCCCGCACGTAGAACACCTCGGCGGGGCGGCCGCGGTTGAGCATGCCGCGCAGCGACGTCATCTCGCTCAGCCCGATGCCGCCCTTGCCACCGCCGCCACTGCCCATCGGCAGCCGCCCGACCGTGCCGACGAACGTGAAGCCCGCCCCGACGATCAGCGCGATCACCATCGCGATGGCCGCCACCGAGGTCGCCGAACTGCCGGAGCCGCTCGCCGAGCCCGATCCGAGCCTGCCGCGCCACGCCTCGTGCCGGTGCTGGCCGTCGACCGCGAGCAGCATCGCGAACGCCGCCGCGCCCAGGATGAACGTCCAGAACGGCAGCATCTCGTCGGCCAGCGACGCGGGCACCGCGAACACGCACAGCAGCACCAGCCCGGACGCCGCGGGAGCCGCCGCGGCGACCGCCAGCGTGTCCACCAGCACCGCGACCAGGCCGATCGCCAGCACCACGAGCGCCTGGATCGCCGGCGTCGCGTGCACCGGCGGCACCCCGGTCTGCACCTGCGCGACCGACTCCGAGAGCACGTCGCCGAGCTCGCCCAGCGCTTCGGGTCCGGGGATGAACAGGAAGATGCCCGACCGCGTGTGCAACGCCGTGAGCAGGCACAACAGCACGAACACCTGGGCGATCGCCACCAGCGGCGGCGTCAGCCTGGTCGCTCGCAGGAACGCACCGGTCACGGTGATCGCGACGATCACCACGCCGATGCGCACCAGCCACAGGTCGCCCTCGATGACACCCGACAACGCGGTCGACGCGCACAGCACCGCCAGCGCGGCGATCCACGGCGTGGCCGACGTGAACCACTCGGGCTCGGTCGCCTTCGCGGGAGCGGAACGGGAGCCCATCTCAGCCCACCTCCGAGCGCATGGACGGACCCCGGTGGCTGGCCGAGGCGCACAACTCCTGCCACACCTGCTGCATCGACGTGGACGGCCGCGCGATCGTCACACCCCAGCCCGCGCTCGTGAGCAACCGCCGCGCGTCTTCGGGGTCCGGCGCGGTGGCGTCCGAGCCGCCTGCCCACGCGTTCACGTCCAGCAGCACGGCCAGGCTGCGCATGCCGCGCGGCCGGTACCGGATCAGCTCTTCCACGGACGTCGGCGACACACCGCCGAGCACCGCGATGACCTCCTGGCCCGCGCCGGGGTCGATGCCGCCGCTCAGCTCACGGCGGTGCGAGCCCTGCAGCGCGGCCAGCGAGTCCAGCACCACGTGGTCGCTGTGCCCGCCGTCGGACGCACCGCCCGCGAGCACCCTGCCGTCCTCGGAGACCAGACGGATCTGGTGACCGAAGTGGTGCAGGTGCAGGCAGATCGACGCCACGAACGAGATCGCCCACTCCAGCGAGGCCGTCGGCCCGCTGCCCCGGTGCGCGTACACCCGGTGGTCCAGCAGCACCGTCGTGCCACCGCGCCACGGGCGTTCCTCGACGCGCACCATCAGCTCGTCGCGCCGAGCGGTCGACCGCCAGTGGACTTTCCGCAGGTCATCGCCTTGCCTATAGGGCCGCACGACCGCGTCGTCCTCACCCTGACCGGCCCGCAGCCGCACCGAGCCGTCGTCGCCGGCGCCCATGCCGGACCCGCCGGGCAACCCCGACAGCCGCACCACGCGGGGCACGACGACCAGGCGTGAGCGCCCGGCCAGTTCGCGGTCGAACTCCGCGAGGCCGAACGGGTCGGTGATCCGCGCCATCAGCGGGCCGACCTGCTGGATGCCGCGCATGACCGGCTTGAGCGGGTAGCGCAGCGTCGTGGGCGTGTTGCGCGGCAGCCGTTCCACCAGGAACCGCGGCCGCGCACCCAGCGCGTACGGGACGGTGTCCTCGAGCATCAGCCCACCGGTCGGCAACCGGCCGGTGCTGCGCAGGTCGAGCTTCACCTCGGACGCGGCCCCGACCGGCACGCGGCTCGGCGCGAGGAACCGGGCGGCGTGCAGGCCGACCCGAGCCCTCGTCGCGAGCCACGCGGCCAGCAGCGGCAGCGCGATCACGAACGCCGCGACCCTGAGCAGATCGCGTTCGTTCAGCACCGCGGCGCACACTCCGGCAGCGAACCCCGCGGCCAGCAAGCATCTTCCGCGTGTGGTCAGACCGGAGAGTGCGGTTCGCATCGTTAGCGTGGCGTCCCTGCGTTGTTGTTGATGCTGCGGACAAAGGCTGCGCTCGGGTCGAGCGCGGCCGTCGGCACGGGCACCCGCTGCAGCAACGCCCTGATCAGCTCGGCGGGTGACCGGCGGGCGGCCTGGGCCTCCGCGGTCATCACCAGCCGGTGCGCGAGGACCGGGATCGCGATCGCGTGGATGTCGTCCGGCACCACGAAGTCACGGCCCGCCAGCGCGGCTTGTGCCCGTGCGGCACGCACGAGGTGCAACGTGGACCGAGGCGACGCGCCCAGCCGCAGCTCCGGCAGCCGGCGAGTGGCCGACACCAGTTCGACCGCGTACCGGCGGACCTCGGGGGAGAGGTGCACCCGGCGCACGGTCTCGATCAGCCGCAGCACCTGGGCCGCGTCCGAGACGGGCCGCAGGTCGTCGAGCGGGTTGTGGCCCGCGTGCTCGTCGACCATCGCCAGCTCGGCCGCCGGGTCCGGGTACCCGATCGACACGCGCGCGGTGAACCTGTCGCGCTGCGCCTCCGGAAGGGCGTAGGTGCCCTCCATCTCGATCGGGTTCTGCGTCGCGATCACCATGAACGGCGAGCCCAGCGTGTACGTGTGCGCGTCAACCGTGACCTGGTGCTCCTCCATGCACTCCAGCATCGCGGACTGCGTCTTGGGGGAGGCGCGGTTGATCTCGTCGCCGACCACGATGTTCGCGAAGATCGGGCCCGGCCGGAACTCGAAGTCGTTCTCCTGCCGGTTGTAGATGGACGAGCCGGTGATGTCGCTCGGCAACAGGTCGGGCGTGAACTGCACGCGGCTCACCGTGCAGTCGATGGATCGGGCAAGCGCTTTCGCCAGCGAGGTCTTGCCGACGCCTGGCACGTCCTCCACGAGCAGGTGCCCCTCGGCGAGCAGCGTCACCAGGGCGAGACGGACCACGTCGGGTTTGCCGACGAGCACCCGTTCGACGTTGGCGGCGATCCGCTGTACGGCGCCGTGCAACTCACCCAGGACCTGATCGACCGGCGCGTGACTGTTCGCGCTTGGGCTTCCCGGTGTCACTAAACCTCCAGCAGCCGTGTCCGGAACACGGACGTGTGAGCGTTTCACGCAGTGTGTCAAACCACGGCTAAGTGCCGTTACCTACGGGCCACATCGGGTTCGCACCACCACTTTCCACCTTCCCCCACCAACGCGTCTCAGCCGCATGTTTTGACGGAATTTTCTAGGCCGTTCGAGTGCTGAATCGGGCCTGAACCCTCACTCGGCAAGGTGGTGACTGACCAGGTCCCCCACCCTCCCCCCACGCTGCCCCACGGCATCTACCTGGGAAAACGGGTCACGAGTTGGTGTGTAAACGCCTGTTTCAGCGTTGACTGTGGTGAAAAGTGGGGTACTGTGGCGGCCGGTGGGGCAGACGGGGGCTCCACTGCCGGTCTCGTCGCCCGGCAAGGGAGGTGGCTGCCGTGTTCCTGGGCACTCACTACCCGCGCCTGGACGACAAAGGTCGGCTGACACTGCCTGCGAAGTTCCGGGACGAACTGGCGGGAGGTCTCATGGTCACCAAGGGCCAGGACCACTGCCTGTACGTGTTTCCCCGGGCTGAGTTCGAGCAGATGGCGAGGAAGGTCGCCGAGGCGCCGTTCACCAACGACGCCGTACGCGCCTACCAGCGGTATCTGTTCGCGGGTACGGACGAGCAGCGTCCGGACGGTCAGGGCCGCGTTCTGATCGCACCGGAACTGCGCCGGTATGCCGGGTTGACCAAGGAGTGCGTGGTCGTCGGCGCGTTCACCAGGATGGAGATCTGGGACGCGGCGGCCTGGCAGACCTATCTCGAAGAGCACGAGGACGGCTACGCCACGGCTCGCGAGGAGGTCATTCCGGGCGTCTTCTGATGGCGGTCAGCCGAGCAACAGGCCGGATGTTCAATCGCGATTCGGGTGCCGTGAGGCCTCGGTCCGCTCGACTATCGGCCCTGGCGCACCTTCCCCGGCGCCAGGTTCGACGGGCGGGCGGGGACCTGACGTCACCCGAACGCGCATCAGGGGAGTAGAGGGACGATGGAACAGCCGCGGCACGTACCGGTGCTGCTGGACCGCGTCCTGGAACTCTTCGCTCCGGCGCTCGAAGGCAAGCCCGCTGTCGTCGTCGACACGACGCTCGGCATGGGCGGTCACTCCGACGCGCTGTTGAGCGCCCATCCCGAACTCACGCTCATCGGGCTCGACCGCGACCCGCAGGCCATCGAGATGGCCGGGAAGCGGCTCGCCAGGCACGGCGACCGCGTGAAGCTCGTCAACGTCACCTACGACCACATCGACGATGCCGTGGAAGACCTCGGCTACTCCCATGTGGACGGTGTGCTGATGGACCTCGGCGTGTCCTCGTTGCAGCTGGACGAGGAGGAACGCGGGTTCGCGTACTCCAAGGACGCCCCGCTCGACATGCGGATGTCCAAGGGCACCGGCATGACGGCGGCGGACGTGCTCAACACGTACTCGCACGGCGACCTCGCGCGGATCCTCTCCACGTACGGCGAGGAGCGGTTCGCGGGCAAGATCGCGTCGGCGGTGCTGCGGGAGCGCGAGAAGGAGCCGTTCACGAACTCCGGGCGGCTCGTCGAGCTGCTCTACGCGGTGGTGCCGGCGGCGTCGCGACGCACCGGCGGACATCCGGCGAAGCGCACGTTCCAGGCGTTGCGGATCGAGGTCAACGGCGAGCTGGAGTCGTTGCGGCTGGCCCTTCCCGCCGCGCTCGGCGTGCTGGGCATCGGCGGGCGGATCGTCGTGGAGTCGTACCAGTCCCTCGAGGACCGGATGGTGAAGCACGCGCTCGCGGAGCTGGCGAAGTCGAAGACGCCGCCGGGCCTGCCGGTCGAGCTGCCAGGCCACGGGCCAGAGGTCAAGTTGCTCACCAAGGGCGCGGAGCTCGCGACGGAGCAGGAAATCGAGGACAACCCGCGTGCGGCGCCGGTGCGGCTGCGGGCGGCGGAACGGATCGGAGAACCGCGATGACGGCGGCACCCGCGAGGGTCGGTGGGCCGTCGCCCCGAGACCCCTCCAAGACGAAGGTCGAGGAGAACGACAAGGCGCGGCGGCGGACCGCCGGTGCCGAACGTGCCTACGCCCGTCGTGCCCAGCGCGCTCAGAACCTGCGGGGCGGCACCGCGCTGCCACAGCAGAAGGCCGCGTCCAAGGCTCCGTTCGTCGTGCTCGTAATGCTCGTGCTGGGCGCGGGCGTCGCCGGGATCATGTACTTCTCGACCCAGGCCGCCGCCGACACCTACCGCCTGCAGGAGGCGCGGTCCGAGGCGGAGAAGCTGACGTTGCGGATGGAGCAGCTGCGCCGTGAGGTGGCGCTGCTCGAGTCGCCGACGGACCTCGCGCGCCGGGCGGGCGAGATGGGCCTCGTCGAGCCGTCGAACCCGGCTCGGCTGCGGCAGAACCCGGACGGCTCGATCGAGGAGTTCGGCAAGCCGAGCGCGCCGACCAAGTCGACGCCGCCGCCCCCGCCGTCCCCGGAGACCCCCGCACCGCCGTCAGGTCAGCAGCCGCCCGCGGGCCAGAACCCGCCCGCTGGTCAGAACCCGCCCGCGGGCAACCAGACTCCGCCGGCGGGTGGCTGATGCCCGGTCCTCAGCAGCGGGGGCCGCGCCGTCCGTTGTCGGTGCGCTCTCGCCCTGCCGCGCGCACGGGAGGCAACAGCAGGCTGCGCATCGCGGTCGGCCGCATCCTGCTGATCGGCGCGCTGCTGATCGCGGGCGTCAAGCTGGTGCAGGTGCAGGGCCTGCAGGCCGGTGAGCTGTCGCTGCAGGCGCAGAAGCAGCGCACGACCAGGCTGAACATCCCAGCCGAGCGCGGTTCGATCCTCGACCGCAACGGCAACCAGCTCGCGTTCTCGATCGAGGTCCGCGCGCTCTACATCCTGCCGCAGCGCGCCCGCAAGACCTGGGACGAGGCGCGCGCGAAGGACCCCGAGCAGTACCCGTTGAGCTACGACGACCACGCGCGCGAGGTCGCCAAGTTCATCTCGTCGACGCTCGGCCCCGAGGTCAACGGCGAGAAGACCGACGAGGAAGCCGTCTACCAGCAGCTCGTCAAGGACATCAGCTACGAGGTCCTGGTCAACGAGGCCGAGCCGGCCAAGGCGGCGAAGATCGTCGCGAAGTACCCGGCGGAGATCGGTTCGGAGTACCGCTCGAAGCGCATCTACCCCAACGGCGAGCTGGCGTCGAACATCATCGGCGCGGCGAACTGGCGCCAGGACGAGAAGCCGCCGACCACGCTGGGCATCCTCGGCCTGGAGAGCGCGCAGAACAACGTGCTGGCCGGTCGCATGGGCCGCCGCGTGGTCGACACGATGTCCGGTGACGACACCCTGATCATCCCGAACACCGAACGCGAGCTCGTCCAGCCGCAGCCCGGCAAGAGCCTCGAGCTGACGATCGACATCGACACCCAGTACGCCGTGCAGCGGATGGTCACCGACTACGCGAAGAAGTCGGGTGCCGGGTCCGCCTCCGCGGTCGTGCTGGACAGCCGCACCGGCGAGATCGTCGCGATGGCCAACGACAAGACGTTCGACCCGACCGACTTCGGCCAGGCCTCCGAGGACCAGAAGCGCAACGCGGCGGTCTCGTCGAGCTTCGAGCCGGGTTCGGTGAACAAGATCGTCACGGCCGCCGCGGCCATCGAGTACGGGCTGTTCAAGCCGTCCGACGTGCTGGAGGTGCCGGGCTCGATCAAGGTCGCCGACCGCGTCATCAAGGACGCGTGGGGCCACGGCACGGTCGGGATGTCGTTCACCGGCGTCTTCGCCAAGTCCTCCAACGTCGGCACGCTGATGGCGGCCCAGGAGGTCGGCAAGGAGCGCTACGCCGAGATGCTGCAGAAGTTCGGTCTCGGCAAGCGCACCCAGTCCGGTGTGCCCGCCGAGGAGGCAGGCGTCGTGCCGCCGCTGAACCAGTGGTCCGGCTCGACCTTCGGCAACCTGCCGATCGGCCAGGGCCTCTCGATGACGTTGCTGCAGATGACCGGCATGTACCAGGCCATCGCGAACGACGGCATGCGCATCCCGCCGCGGCTGATCCGCGCCGAGATCGGCGAGGAGGGCGCGCGCAACGAGAAGCAGCGCCCGGAAGGCGTCCGCGTCGTCTCGCAGGAGACCGCGAAGACGGTCCGCGAGATGTTCAGCCACGTCGCCCAGGTCGACCCGCGCGACGCGAACCAGAACGGCACCGGCCCCAAGGCCGCGCTGCCCGGCTACCAGATCTCGGGCAAGACCGGCACGGCCCAGCAGATCGACCAGAACTGCAAGTGCTACTCGCAGTCGCAGTACTGGATCACGTTCGGCGGCATCCTGCCGGCCGACAACCCGCGCTACGTCGTCGGCATCATGCTCGACAACCCGCACGGCACCCAGTTCAGCGGCACGGCGGCGCCGTTGTTCCACGACATCGCGACCTACCTGACCCAGCGGTTCCAGGTGCCGATGTCGGCGGAGCAGACCCCGTTCGTGCGGCTGCAGATGTAGCTCAGCGCGACCAGTCGATTTCTCGCGGTCACGGCTCTGGATTCTTAATGACACCTGCCGTTTTGGCAAGTGATTTGAGACACGCCCACGCGTGGCAATGACGCATTTCATTGATTCACAGTGAAAAGGACCACGAAACTTTTTCGTAATGAGACGCATTTCATCACGTCTAATACTCCGAAACCGGCGTGTAAGGCGAGATGGAGTTTGTCGTGCGTTTCCCAGGGTATTCGATCTTGGTTGCCGCTTTGGCGGTGACAGTTGTTCCCACAGCTCAGGCTGATGAGGGAGGCGGCACCACGCAGTCGTACTGGTTGCACATGAACGGCACGCCGACCACTGAGAAAATGATCAACACCGAGGCTTCCCGCCGTGACTACGTCGTTCTGAACGCGTGGGAAACCGATCTTGCCGAAGATCTGCGCGAAGCGAATCCGAAGATCCAGATCTTCGTCTACAAGGACCTCTCCTCGACGCGTAGCTATGCGTGCCAGAACGGCGTCGACGACACCGATCTCCCCACCGGCGTCGGTTACTGCGAGGCCGATCCGTCGTGGTTCCTGCTCGGCCAGGACGGGCAGCGGTTCGAGTACGACGGCTACGAGGGCCACTGGCAGATGGACGTCGGCAACCCCGACTACCAGAGCGCCTGGGCTGACAATGTTGTCGAGTCGTCGCGCGGGGTGTTCGACGGCGTGTTCATGGACAACGCCCTGTTCGCCTGCGACACCTACCACGACGGCGTCTGCCCGGCCGCGTACCGGACCGACGAGGCAATGCGCGAGGCCTACCGCTCGATGTTCGCCAACACCAGGCAGAAGTTCGTCGACGCGGGCCTGAAGACCGTCGCGAACATGTCCAACGCCCGGCTGCACGACGGCGCTTGGGACAGCTACGTCGAGTACCTCGACGGCGGCTTCGACGAGTGGTGGCTGACCTTCGGCGACAACGACCTGCTCTCCGAGTACCCGCAGGGCTGGAGCCGCCAGGTCGCCCAGATCACCGCGAACGAGGCCAAGGGCAAGATCACCTGGGTGCAGCCGCACCACAGCGGCGCCGAGCAGCCGTTCCGCTACGCCTTCGCGAGCTACCTGCTGGCGGCGGGCTCGAACGCGGCGATCTCCGAGATCCAGGAGACCGACCGCTACGACAACGCCTCAGCGTGGCGCGCCGAGTACGACTGGGACCTGGGCTCACCCGCGGCTCCGTACTACGAGGTCGCTTCCAACGTGTTCCGGCGCGACTTCGAGTGCGGCACCGTCCTCGTCAACGCGAACAAGACCGGCAGCTCCGCGGTCACCGTCCGGCTCCCCGAGGCTCACACCAACGAAAAGGGCTCCACCGTTCACTCGGTCTCGCTGGCCGGCACGACCGGTTCGGTGCTGCGCAAGGCCTGCTAGTGTCCTGAGTCGTTAATTCTTGCGCGCCGTAGGCTTGGTCGATGCCGAGCTCGAAGTTGGTGCCGCTGGTGCTGTCCGAAGAGGAACGCCGAGTCTTGGAGGGTTGGTCCCGGCGCCGGACAACGGCGCAGGGGCTGGCCATGCGAGCCGGGATCGTGCTCGCCTGCGCCGAAGGCGGCTCGAATACCGAAGTGGCGCAACGCTTGCGGCTCAGTCGCAACACGGTGCGAACATGGCGGTCGCGGTTCGCGACAGACAGGCTCGACGGCCTGTCCGACGAGCCACGACCGGGCCGGCCGCGCACGATCAGCGACGATCAGGTCGAGCAGGTCGTGGTCACCACGCTGGAAACGAAGCCAGCCAACGCGACGCACTGGTCGACCCGATCACTGGCCGCGCAGACTGGAATGACCCAGTCCGCGGTATCACGGATCTGGCGGGCGTTCGGTCTCAAGCCGCATCGCGTGGACACGTTCAAGATCAGCAAGGATCCGTTGTTCGTGGACAAGGTCCGCGATGTCGTCGGTCTCTATCTCGACCCGCCAGCCAAGGCCGTGGTGTTGTGCGTGGACGAGAAGACCCAGATCCAGGCCCTGGATCGCTCGGCGCCGGTGCTGCCGATGCTGCCCGGAGTGCCCGAGCGGCAAAGCTTCGACTACATCCGGCACGGCACCACGAGCCTGTTCGCCGCACTGGAGATCGCGACCGGCCAGGTGATCAGCGCGGTGAAACGCCGCCACAGGCACCAGGAGTTCCTCGCGTTTCTGCGCACGATCGACAAGAACGTGCCCGCTGGGCTGGATGTTCACGTCATTCTCGACAACCTCAGCACCCACAAGACACCCGCGGTGAAAACCTGGCTGCTCAAGCATCCGCGTTTCCACCTGCACTTCACCCCGACCAGCTCAAGCTGGCTCAACCTCGTCGAACGATTCTTCGCCGAGATCACCGTCAAGCTGCTGCGGCGCGGCGTCCACCGCTCAGTCTCAGCCCTGGAGAAAGACATCCGAGACTGGATCAAGCAGTGGAACGCCGACCCCAAGCCCTACGTCTGGACCCGCACCGCAGACCAGATCCTCGAGTCTCTCGCCGCCTACTGCCAGCGAATTAACGACTCAGGACACTAG
>JAVXWK010000531.1:0-16859 GCA_032230575.1 Pseudonocardiales bacterium
GCACCATTGGGTCGACGAACCTCATCCGGGTGCACCGGCTGGGGGAGGATGACCACGCGTAGGAGTACTTCGTGACCGAGGCTGCCCGTGCCGCCGCTTCTTCGCCTTCGGGCCTGAGTGGACAATCCGCAGTGGACGACCTGGTCGCGTTGCTCGACCTGGAACGCATCGAGGAGAACATCTTCCGAGGCGTGTCGCCCGCCGAGTCGCCAGTGCGCGTCTTCGGCGGGCAGGTGGCGGGCCAGGCTCTGGTCGCCGCCGGACGGACCGTGCCGGTGGAGCGGCGGGTGCACTCGTTGCACTCGTACTTCATCCGGCCCGGCGACCCGCGCGTGCCGATCGTGTACGAAGTGGACCGCATCCGCGACGGCCGGTCTTTCACGACTCGGCGTGTGGTCGCCGTGCAGCACGGCAAGGCGATCTTCACCCTGTCCGCCTCCTTCCAGTTGGAGGAGCAGGGCAACGAGCACGGTTCGCCGATGCCCGACGTGCCTTCGCCGGAGTCGCTGCCTACGTGGACCGAGCAGGCCGAGGGGTCTCTGCTGCACTCGTCGAAGTTCCCGCGGCCCATCGACGTCCGGTACGTGACCGAGCCGCCGTGGGAGTCGCGTGAGGACGGTCCGGGCGAAGCTGCTTCGCGCGTGTGGATGAAGGCGGACGGCAAGCTGCCCGACGACCCGATGCTGCACATCTGCGTGATGACCTACGCCTCGGACATGACCCTTTTGGACGGTGTGCTGGCGAAGCACGGCGTTTATTGGGGCCTGGACAAGGTTCTCGGCGCCTCCCTGGACCACGCGATGTGGTTCCACCGCCCGTTCCGCGCCGACGAGTGGCTGCTGTACGACACCTCGTCGCCTTCCGCCTCGGGCAACCGCGGGCTGGCGACCGGGCGGTTCTTCTCGCAGGACGGTCAGCTCATCGCGACTGTGGTGCAGGAGGGGCTGATCCGGGTCCTCAAGCCGTCATGACCGGTGGGGTCTGTTCGACTGACTCAAGCCTTGCGCCGCCGGTGAGTCGGCCGCAGGTTCGCCGGCGGCGTCAACGCACGAGTCTCCACCCGCTCCAGCACCACCGAGCTCGTCAGGTTCCGCACCTCGGTCCGCGACGCGATCTTGTCCATCAGAAACGCCTGCAGATGCGTCGAATCCGCCACCGCGATGTGAATCAGGAAATCAGCCTGCCCGGACACGTGGAAAACCGCCCGAGTCTCGGCCTGAGCCATCACGAACGCCCGAAAAGCCGCCACCACGGCCCGCGTGTGAGGCCGCACGTTGACCGCCACCACGGCTTCCAGCGGCAGCCCGGTCGTGGCGGGGTCGACAACGGCGTGGCACCCGGTGATCACGCCGAGTTCGCGCAGCCGCCGCACCCGTTGCAGGCAGGAGGAAGGCGCCAGCCCGACGATCTCCGCCAACGAACGGTTGGGGATGGTCGCGTCGTTCTGCAACTCCTCCAGGATGTGCCAGTCGACCGAATCCAGTTCGGCTTGTTCGCGCATAAGCGAACATCGTACTGACCAGCTGGAATGCCGCAGAACAACGCACAACGATCACAGCATGCACATCGCGTGGACGTCGTTCCTGGTTGCCCTGCTGATCATCATGATCGTGCCGGGGCCGGACTTCGTGCTGATCATGGGGAACGCGGTGCGCAGCCTCAGGAAGGGCACCGAGGCAGCGCTCGGAGTGATCACCGGGCTGCTCGTCCACGCCACGCTCGCCACGATCGGCCTGTCAGCCCTCGTGGCCGCGGTGCCCACGGCGTTGCTCGTGGTCAAGGTGATCGGCGCGCTCTACCTGGCCTACATCGGTTTCATGACCCTGAGAACGGCCAAGGCGGCCCAGCCCCAGGAGAACAAGGGCAACGTCTTCCTGCGCGGCCTGCTGTGCGACCTGTTGAACCCCAAGGTGATGCTGACGTTCCTGAGCCTCATCCCGCAGGCGATGGACCCGAACAGCGCGCCACTGCCCCAAGCCGCGCTGCTGAGCGCGGTCACGGTGGCGACCTTCGCGCTGTTCTGGGTCATCGTGGTGCCCTGCGCGCGTCAGCTGGGCACCGTCCTGAGCAAGCCCAGGATCCGGGCGACGTTCGAGCGGGTCTGTGGTACCGCTCTCATCGGGATGGCCGCGTCAGTCCTCGCGGCCTAGGACCACGTCACGGTCAGCTCGTCCCGGCTTCCGAACCGGATCAGGTGCCGCTCCACGACGTCCTGCAGCCGCGTGACGTCCTCGGCGGAGGAGCACACCACCCGCATCACCAGAGCGTCGTCCGAGGCCTCGAACTCCGCCAGGCCCGCGGAAAAGCGCACGAAGCCCCGTGTGTCCTCCCAGGATCCCTCGAGGTCCTTGTGCGTGAAGTGTTTCACCAGCTGTGAGCCGTACCTGGAGGCACGGTCGGTCGCCGAGCGTCCCACGCTCGTGAATTCCGTCATGCGAGCCAACTTACGCCTAGCCATACGTACCGGCACGTGACGCGGTTCACCTGGCAAAACGGAGTCTGAGAACACCCTGTGACGTCTCGCGTAAACGTGAAGAACACGGCAGGCTGTCGCGTATGACGGAAGGCAAAGCACGTATCGCGGTCACCGGTCTCGCCACCATGGGCAGCAACCTCGCGCGCAACCTCGCGCGCCACGGCTTCAAAGTCGCCGTGCACAACCGGACGCCCGCGAAGATGAAGGCCCTGCTCGACGAGCACGGTCATGAAGGGGACTTCGTCGGCGCCGAGACGCTGCAGGATCTGGTGGACAGCCTGCAGACGCCGCGCCAGATCATCATCATGGTCAAGGCGGGTGGCCCCACCGACGCCGTCATCGACGAGCTGAGCGAGATCCTCGAACCCGGCGACATGGTCATCGACGGCGGCAACGCCCACTTCAACGACACGCGCCGCCGTGAGGCCGCGTTGAAGGAGAAGGGGCTGCTGTTCGTCGGCGCCGGCATCTCCGGCGGTGAGGAGGGCGCGCTCAACGGGCCCAGCATCATGCCGGGCGGTCCCGCCGAGTCCTACAAGCACGTCGGGCCGGTCTTCGAGGAGATCGCGGCCAAGGTGGACGGTCAGCCGTGCTGCGTGCACGTCGGACCGGACGGCGCCGGGCACTTCGTGAAGATGGTGCACAACGGCATCGAGTACGCCGACATGCAGCTGATCGCCGAGGCGTTCGACCTGCTCTCCCGCGTCGGTGGCCAGACGCCCGCCGAGATCTCCGACGTGTTCACGCAGTGGAACTCCGGCGACCTGGAGTCGTACCTGGTCGAGATCACCGCCGAGGTGCTCAAGCACGTCGACGCGGACGGAACCCCGCTCGTGCAGGTCATCGAGGACGCCGCCGAGCAGAAGGGCACCGGCCGCTGGACCGTGCAGGAGGCGCTGGAGCTGGGTGTCCCGGTCACCGGTATCGCCGAGGCCGTGTTCGCGCGCAGCCTGAGCGGCCACACCGACCAGCGCAAGGCCGTGCGCGACGCGTTCGGTGCCCGCGAGGTCGTCGCGAAGCCCGACGCCGAACTGGTGGACGACGTGCGCCAGGCGCTCTACGCGTCGAAGGTCGTGGCGTACGCGCAGGGCTTCGACATGATCCGCGAGGCCTCGAAGAACTTCGACTGGGACATCGACCTCGGCGCCATGGCGACGATCTGGCGTGGCGGCTGCATCATCCGCGCGCAGTTCCTCAACCGCATCCGCGAGGCGTACGACGCGAACGCGGATCTCGCGTCCCTGTTGGTGGACAACTACTTCCGCGACGCGGTGCAGAACGCTGAGGCCGCCTGGCGCAGGGTTGTGGTCCGTGCGGTCGAATCCGGTGTCCCGACTCCTGGCTTCGTGTCCGCTTTGGCCTACTACGACGGTCTTCGTTCCGAACGCCTGCCCGCCGCACTTGTCCAGGGACAGCGGGACTTTTTTGGCGCACACACGTACAGGCGCACCGACCGGCCCGGTAGCTTCCACACGTTGTGGTCAGGCGACAGGACCGAGGTGGAAGCGTGAAATTTCGTTTACTGGGGGCGGTCGTCGTTGTGGCGGCAGGGTTGACCCTGACGTCCAGCGGCGGCGCGGTGGCCGTCGGCAACGAGGCACTGACCCGCGATCTCGACACGATTCTGGCCGACAGCGGGCTCAAGGGCGCCGACGTCGGCATCACCGTGCGGGACGCGAACTCCGGTGAGGTCGTCTACACCAGATCGGGCAGCAAGCGCTCGCAGGTCGGCTCGAATCTCAAGGTTCTCACGACCACGGCGGCGCTCGACCTGCTCGGCCCGGACTACAAGTGGAAGACCGAGCTGCAGTCCTCCGGCGCCCAGAACGGGTCGACGCTGAGCGGCGACCTCGTGCTGCGCGGCACCGGCGACCCGACGATGTCCGCGCTGCGCTACAAGGCGCTGGCGGACACGTTGAAGAGCAAGGGTGTCACGACGGTCAGCGGCTCGCTCGTGCTGGACGACACGGCGTTCGACGCCCAGCCGTACGGCCTCGGCTGGGCGTGGGACGACGAGCCGTACTCGTTCAACGCGGAGACGTCGGCGCTGACGCTGTCGCCGGACGCGAAGTTCAGCGCCGGCACGGTCGTCGTGCGCGTCAAGCCGGGTGCCGCGACGGGCGATCCGGTCCAGGTGAGCGTCGAACCGGCGAACGACCAGGTGCAGATCCGGAACACGGCGACCACCAACGGCGACGCCGGGATCACCGTCGAGCGCGAGCACGGCACGAACGTGATCAACGTCAGCGGCTCCACCTGGGTGGAGACGACGGCGCTGTCCACGGTCAAGGACCCGACCTCGGTGGTCGGTTCGGTGTTCCAGAAGGCGTTGGCGGAGAACGGGATCCAGGTCGCGGGTGGCGTCAAGCGGGGCAAGGCTCCGCAGGGCGCCGCGGTGCTCGCGTCCGACACGTCCATGACGCTCGGCCAGCTGATGAACCCGTTGCTGAAGAACAGCAACAACATGCTGGCCGAGGTGCTGGTGAAGTCCGCGGGTGGCTCGTTCACCAACGGCGTCAACCAGCTCAGCCGCAAGTGGGCCGGCCTGGGCGTCGACCCGAACTGGGTCGAGATCTTCGACGGCTCCGGCATGTCCAGGATGGACCAGATGTCCCCGGACGACCTGGTGTCGATCCTGGCCAAGGCGAAGACCAAGCCGTGGTTCGGCACGTGGCAGTCGTCCCTGCCGGTGGCGGGCCGCGACGGCACCCTGGTCAACCGCATGAAGGGCACCCCGGCCGAGGGCAACCTGATCGCCAAGACCGGGTCGATGTCCGGTGTCTCGGCGCTGTCCGGCTACGTCACCACGGCCGCCGGTAGGCAGCTGGTGTTCTCGCTCGTGCAGAACAACGTGGTGCTGTGGGTCAGCCCCAAGACGATCGAGGACAAGGTCGCGGTCAGGCTGGCGTCCGACGGCGGTGCCCAGGTGGCCACGCCGAAGATCGAGCAGAAGACCGTGCCGCAGCAGCGCAACGCTCCGGCGCAGGAGCGCACCAAGGTTCCGGCCAAGGAGCGTTTCGACGTCGAGTGCAGCTGGATCGGCACCTGCTAGTCCTGCTTTGCGATGAAGGGAACCCTCATCCACGTCAGGTGGATGAAGGTTCCCTTCATCGTTTCTAGGCGGGGGCGGGGACCGGTTCCAGGCCGTTGCGGTCCGGGTCCACCAGGTAGACGCGGGCGTTCGAGATGTCGAAGTACATGCCCTTCAACGTCAACGTGCCCGCGGCGATCGCTTCTCGCACGCTCGGGTAGCCGAGCAGGTTGTCCAGCTGCTGAGCCACGTTCGCGACGGCCAGGCGGTCAGCCACCGGAAGTTCCGAGCAGCCCGGCGAGGTCGGCGCGTGGAACCGGATCAACGACGGTTCCGCGTTGCGCAGCCACGAGTGCAGGTGCGAACCGCGCGAGGCGGATCCCTTCACCAGGGCCTTCATCGCGCCGCAGTCGGAGTGTCCACAAACGACGATCGAGCCGACGTTCAGCACCTCGACCGCGAACTCGATCGCCGCGCCGACCGAGCTGTCGTTGTTGGCGTGCATCGGCACCAGGTTGCCGATGTTGCGCACGCAGAACAGGTCACCCGGCCCGGACGTGGTGATCAGGTTCGGTACCACGCGTGAGTCCGCGCAGGTGATGAACAGCTGCTGCGGCCGTTGCCCGCGCAACGCCAGCTCGTGCAGGAACGGCCGCACCAACGGCGCCGACCGCCGCTCGAACTCGTGCATTCCCAGGAGCATCGGGTCGCTCTCGGCAGAGGAGCTCTCGGTCGAAGAACGCTGCGCCGGGAGCGTGACCGGCGAGCCCTGCCAGTGCGACCACGGCGCGAACCAGCGCGGCAGCGGGCCGGGCAACGTCTTGCGCCGCCCCGGTTTTCCCTGGTCGGCGCGGTCGTACCAGGTGTCGTGCACCTCGTCGACGTCCACTCGGCCGCCGAGTCGTTCGTAGCCCTCGCGCCAGTCGTTGATCGCCTCGTAGGACGCGTGGTCGAGGTAGTCGATGTGCAGCTCCAGCACCACGTTCCGCGCCGGCGGCAGCCGCCGCAGTTCGCGCACGAGCCGCCCGACTCCCAGGAACACCAACGATCCGCGCACGCACACCCGGTTTCCCTCGACCCGCACCGAGCAGTGAGTCAACCGGTACAACGCGCGCAGCAGCGCGATGGCCAGCCCGGCCACCACGCCTTCGAGCAGTCCGAACAGGACGACACCCAGCGCCGTCGCCGCGTACACCAGGAACTCCCGGTGCTTCCACAACGTCCGCATCCGGTCCACCGACACGAGCTTCAGCCCGACGACGAACAGCACGCCCGCCAGCGCCGCCAGCGGGATCATTTCGAGCACTGCGGGAAACGCCAGCACTGCCACGGCGATCCACACGCCCTGCAAGATGGCGCTGTAGCGGGTTTTCGCGCCCGCCGCGACGTTCGTGGAGCTGCGCGCGAGCCCGCCGCTGATCGGCAGCCCGCCCAGCGCGCCCGCGAGCACGTTGCCCGTTCCCTGCGCGATGAGCTCCTTGTCCAACCGGGCACGCGGCCCGTCGTGCAGCCGATCGGTCGCGACCGCCGACAGCAACGACTCCATGCTCGCCACCAACGCCACCGTGACGATGGCCGTGACCACCGCCCCGATGCTGCCCCGCGGCATCTCCGGGAACACCAGCGCGTGGCTGTCCGGCAGGTCGACCCGCGCGACGTCGAGCTTCAGCACGAACGCCAGCAGCGTGGCCGCACCCACCGCGACGAGCGGCGCCGGCACGAGGGAAGCGCGCGGAACCCGGGGCCACAGCAGCAAAGCCGCGATCGCGACCGCACCGGCCACAAGGGACCCGATGTTCGAGCCGGCGATCTCTCCTGGCAGCAGCGCGAGGTTCTCGGGCACGGACGACAACGCCGTACCGCCCAGCACCACCACGAGCTGCCCGGCGGCGATGGAGATACCGATACCGGCCAGCATTCCGTGCACCACGGCGGGGGACAGCGACATCACCAGGCGGCTGATCCCGGTGAGCCCCAGCGCCAGCTGCAGCACCCCGGCGGCCAGCGTGATCGCCGCCGTGGCCGCCCAGCCGAACTGCGCCACCAGGGACGCGACGATCACCACGAGCCCGGTGCCGGGCCCGCTGATCTGCAACGGCGCTCCGCTGATCGCGCCGACGACCACGCCGCCCACGACCGCGGAGATGATCCCGGCCATCAGCGGCGCGCCCGTGGCGTGCGCGATGCCCAGCGACAGCGGGATCGAGATGAGGAACAGCACGAAGCTCGCGGGCAGGTCGTGCTTCAGGATCAGCGGTGGACTGTGCGGGGTGTGATCACCGGCGTCGGACTTCTGGAGATGGCTCACGACAAGGGTCCTTTCCTCGGAACAGCGACATGGCCCTGTGCGGTCGGCACAGGGCGAGGGGGAGGGAGAGTCGGCTAGAGGCGCCCTAAGGGCAGCAGGAGGCGCGGCCGAACGGCAGCGAGCGCGTCGGCGCGGTCATGCGGGGTCGGCACGGGAACACCTCCGTGTCGGCACAGGCATCGGGTCTCGATCAGGCCGCGTCGCCACCAATGATGGCGGCGGAATCGGTGCTGTGGCAGATCTTTCAGCCAACCGTGTTGATCTTGACTCGCGACGTCACGTCAGGTGATGACGTAGAAGGGCCGGCTCCGGTCGGGGGGTGCGGAGCCGGCCCAAGTCAGGACGGAACTGAAGAACTATCGAGTTTCGGAATTCAGCCTACCGAGCGCAGGTGCTTGCCGTGTGAAGTCTCCTGGCCGACCACGGTCAGGATCAGCTGCGCGGACAGGTAGGCACGGCACGGTGCGGGCATCCGGCGGGAGAACCATCCGCGCTTGCACGTCGCGCACCGGCCGTGCTCGTCGGGCTGGTGCTCGTCCAGCAACGCCTTGACAACCGCGACCACCCTCGGCAGCTCTACCCTGGCGAGCACGAGGGCGGTCTGGTCGTCGCCGCGCTGGGCGAGCTCGGTGAGTGTGGCCAGGTGCGAGTGCAGCGACTTGTCCAGTTGGCTGAACACCGTGACGGCCATCAGGCTCAGAGCTCCAGTCCCTACGTAAGCAGCCCATGCAGCCTGGCGCTCCCTCCCTGCGATCTGCAAGTTGCAGTACACGAATGGATGACGTCCCTTTGCGACTCGCTCCTTTGCTCTCAAACTGAGATGCGACCAGGAGGTGTGGATGGCAAGGGGTAGCAGCCCGACCCTGCGCAAGCGCCGGCTCGTGAGCGAGCTCCGGCGACTGCGCGAAGCGGCCGAGCTGACGATCGAGGAGGTGGGCGAGCGTCTCGAGTGCTCGGCCTCCAAGATCAGCCGCATCGAGACGGGACGCGTGGGGGTGAGCCCGCGGGACGTGCGGGACATGCTCACGGCCTACGGTGCGGACACCGCCACCCTCGAGGAACTGGTCCAGCTCGCCAGGGAGGCCCGCCGCAAAGCGTGGTGGGACGAGTTCGGCGACATCGTGCCCGGCCGCTACGTCGGGTACGAGGCCGATGCGGACTCGATCAGGACCTATCAGGGCCTGATGATCCCCGGCCTGCTGCAGTGCGAGGCGTACACGAGGGCGTTGATCTCCCAGGTGCTGCCGGATGCGAGCAACGCCGAGATCGACCGCAGGGTTCGGTTGCGCAAGGCACGGCAGGCCTTGCTCAGCGAAGACGACCCGTTGCGCCTGCACGTCGTGATCGACGAGGCGGCCCTGCGCAGGCTCGTCGGCGGCACCGGGGTGATGCGCACCCAGATGGCGCGTCTTCTCGAAGTCGGTGCACTGCCCAACGTCACGATGCAGGTCGTGCCGTTCAGCGCCGGTGGTCATGCTGCGATGGACGGCCCGTTCGTCATCCTGAGCTTTCCGGAGCAGCTCGACCCCGACGTCGTCTACATCGAAAGCACACGAAGTGGCGTCTACCTGGAACAACAGTCGGACGTCCATTGGTACGCCGAGATGTTCGAGCGTCTGGTGAAATCCGCCCTGAACAGCAGGGAGTCGGCAACCCTGATCACTGAGATCGCTCGCACTCTCGCGTGACTGCGACCGGGAGTGAACAGACAGTGGAAAGCTTGCGTTGGCGCAAGAGCAGCCGATCGTCGGCCGGTGGGCCCGAGTGCGTGGAGATCGCGCTCGTCTCAGCTGGTGCGGCTGTCCGTGACAGCAAGAACGCGGACGGGTCGCGGTTGAGGTTCGGCGACGCCGGATGGGAGACCTTCCTCGCCGCCGCGAAGACCGGCTCTTTTGTCAGCTGATCGACACCGGACAGCAGAAGGCCCCGACCAGGGATCTGGTCGGGGCCTTCGTACTTAGGGGACGTGAGCCGGCCGGCGTTCCGCCGCCGCGGGCTGGATGCCCCTTGCACGCCGGCCGACCCACGTCGATCATGGGGAGCAGCGGGTGTTCCGCTGTCCGGTCCAACCTGTCCCGACTTCTCGATCTCCGGTTTCCGTTGATCTCGCCGTCTGTGGTTGGTTGGACACGCTAAGCGTAAGAATGCCTTCTACAGCACGACTGGAGCCCGACTGAAGTGATCTTCAAGCTCCAGGTGGCCACCAGGCGAAGGACAAGTCGGTGACGCACGGCGAGGAACCCCTGCGGTTCGAGGTTCTCGGCCTCCTCCGGGTCGTTCGCGCAGGTCACGAGGTGGATCTTGGCGCCGCGAAGCAGCGCGCCGTCCTCGCGGTGCTGCTGCTCGCGCGCAACACCCCGGTCAGCAGAGGCCAGATCATCGAGGCCGTCTGGGGCGACAACGTGCCCTCGAGTGCGGTCAATCTGGTCCAGACCTACGTCGCCGGACTGAGACGCGCCCTCGAACCGAGCCGTGCCCGGCGCGCTCCGGCCGAGCTGCTGACGTCCGTGGGTGACGGCTACCTGTTGCGCGTCGAGCCCGGCGCTCTGGACCTCGACGTGTTCGAACGCCAGGTGCTGCTCGCGAACCGCATGCGCGCGGCCGGTGATCTCGCTGGAGCAGCGGTCGAGCTGGACGATGCCTTGGCGTTGTTCCGCGCCGAGCCGTTGGGCGGTGTCTCGGGCCTCTTCTGCGATGTCGAACGCGGTCGTCTCGTGGAACGCCGTCTGGCCGTGCTCGAGGAACGTGCCGAACTGGGGCTGGCGATCGGCCAGGGCCCTGAGCTGGTGTCCCAGCTGACCTCGATGGTCGTCGAGCACCCGTTGCGCGAACGCGGCCACGGCTTGCTGATGCGTGCTCTCGTCCAGGCGGGTCGTCAGGCCGAGGCGCTGGCGGCCTACCGCGAGGCTCGCCGCGTGCTGATCGAGGAGCTCGGCGTCGAACCGGGTCCCGAGCTGCGCCGCGTGCACCAGGCAGTGCTGGCGGGGGACAGCCCCGAGCCCGAACGCGCGCCCGTTCGCGTGCCTCCGCAAGCTGCTCCGGAACCCGCTCCGGTGACGATTCCCGCGCAGCTTCCGCGCGCGCCCGTCTCGTTGATCGGCCGGGACGGCGAGCTGGCTGTGATGGATCACCTGCTCGGTGCTCACGACGGCCCGGTCATGCTGGTCACCGGTCCCGCCGGGGTCGGCAAGACCGCGTTGGCGCTGCACTGGTCCCACCGGGTGCGTGAGGAGTTCCCGGACGGCCAGCTCTACGTCGACGTCCACGGCTACGACCCGAACCGCGAGCCGCTGGAGATCGGCGAGGTCCTCAACCGCTTCCTGCGCGCTCTCGGCGTCCCGGCCGGCGACACGCCTGTCTCGGTGGACGAGCGTTCGGCTCTGCTGCGAACGTTGCTGGCCGACCGCCGCATGCTCGTGATGCTCGACAACGTCCGCAGCTCGGCTGACCTGCTTCCGTTGCTTCCTGGTGCGCCTTCGTGCGTCGTCGTGACGTCACGCCGTCGTCTGGTCGGCCTGGTCGCGCAGGTCGAGGCCAAGCTGATCGAGCTGGACATGCTCGACCCCGAGGCCGCTGTCGACGTGCTGGGCCGCATCGCCGGCCGGTCGGACATCGAGGCTGATGCGCTTCGTGAACTGGCGGAGCTGTGCGACGGTCTGCCGCTGGCGTTGCGCATCGCCGCGGCCCGTCTCGCCGTGTCGCCACGTCTGCGCGTGGCGGAGCTGGTCGAGGAACTGCAGGACGAGCACGGCCGCCTGGCCGCACTGGGCCTGGAGGACGGCGAGGGCACCGTAAGAGCCGCTCTGGACGCCTCACGCCGTGCGCTGCCTCCGGTGCCGTCGCGGTTGCTGGCGATCATCGGCCTGCATCCCGGCGCCGACCTCTCGGCCCACGTCGTGGCGGCGATGGGCGATGTGCCGCTGCTGGAAGCGCAACGGGCGTTGGACGCACTGACCGCCGCCAACCTGCTCTCCGTCGGCGAGCCGGGCCGGCACGTGGCGCACGACATGGTCCGCGTCTACACGAAGACGTTGGCGGGTGAACTGTCCGAGCCGGAACGCCGCGCCGCCACCGGCCGCATGCTGGACTACTACCTGCACTGCGCCGACCTGGCCGACGGCATGCTCCCGATCAACCGGGGCAGCGTCCTCGTCGCTCCCGAACACCGCCCCGTGCACGTGCCTTCGCTGACCGGCGCGGCCGACGCGATGGCCTGGTTCGACGCCGAACGCGCCAACCTGATCGCCGCCACCGAACACGCCTCGGTCTCCGGCTGGCACGTCCACGCCTGGCAGCTGCCCTACACGTTGTCGCGGTACCTGTGGCTGCGGACCGAGCGCGAAACCTCGTTGCGCATCACCGAAGCCGCCCTGCAAGCCGCCATCGCTCTCAACGACGACGACGCCCGGTTCGTCATGCAGTTCAACCTGGGCGTCGCTCTGCTGCAGCTGGAGCGCTACGACGAGGCTTTGAGCGCCCAACGCGGCGCGCTGGAAGTGGCTCGCCGCAAGGGAGACGTCCACCAGCAGGCCCGCGCCCTGACGACCGTCGCCGGGACGTTGCAGGACCTCGGCCGCGCTTCCGAAGCCGAGGCCCACTACCGCGAGGCCATGGAGATCTCGCGGATCGCGGGCTCGAAGTGGGCCGAGGCCAACGCCCATCACCACCTCGGGCTGCTGTACCTGACCACGCAACGCTTCGACGACGCGATGCCGTGGCTCCGGGTGGCGCTGCGGATGTACCACGAGGTCGGCGAACAGTGCGGCGAGGCGGCGTGCCACGTGGACATCTCCACCGCGCTGCTCGAGACCGGCGACACCGAGGGCGCCCTGTCCTCGGCCCGTGTCGCCCTGGCGGTGGCCTGCGACGCGGTGTCCCCGTACCACCAGGCCTTGGCGCACGACCGGCTCGCAGCGGTGTTCGACAAGCTCGGTGCGGCGGGGGCGGCAGCGCACTGGCAGCGCGCCCTCGCGTTGTTCACCGAGCTCGGTGCTCAGGAGGCGGACGGAATCCGCGCCCGGCTGGCTCGCGCGCGTGCGGTGACCGTGGGGTAAGGGGTTCGTCGCGGAGAACTGCGTGATCGCCTGATGCCTGAGGTGAGGCCTCAGGGCCAACCTGGTGCCATGACCGAATGGACGCCTGAGGCGATCAAGGCAGAGATCGACTACCGCCGCTCGAACGCTCAGTACAACTGGCAGCGCTCGCACAGTCGCACGCCGTCGTGGATCTCCCGAGTGATCCACCGCACTGCCCCTGCCTCCGTCAAGGCACGATGAGACCCACCGCTGGCGCCCCGGCGCACTTGGGGCAGCACCGTGATGTGCAAGTTGCGCGCGAACTGGCACAGCCGTGTGCGAGCATGCCACTTGTGGCGCGCCTCGGTTCTGGAATTCCGCTGGTCGCGCGCGACCGCGAGCTGACCCGGTTGCGCGCCGCTCTGGCACAGGCAGGTGACGGCAAAGCAGGAGCGTTTCTCCTGGCAGGCGACGCGGGCGTCGGCAAGACCCGCCTGATGGACGAGCTGGCCGCCAGCGCCGACGACACGCTCGTCCTCATGGGACGGTGCCTCGACGTCGGCGAGACCGGCCTGCCGTACCTGCCGTTCGCGGAAGCCCTGAGCACTCTCAAGGACGCCGCGAACCGGCCCGCGCTCGCGATGCTGTTGCCCCAGCTGGCACTTCCGGCCGAACGCGAGCCCGGCACCGAGGGCATGATCGCCCCGAGCCTGATTCCAGGACGCAGGCCAGAGCAGGACGTCGGTCAGCTGCAGCTGTTCGACGCCGTGCTGGGGCTGCTGACCGATCTCTCCGAACGCCAGCGCGTGCTGTTCGTCGTGGAGGACCTGCACTGGGCCGACGCGTCCACGCGCTACCTGCTGTCGTTCCTGTTGTCCCGCCTGCGTTCCCAGCGAATCCTGATCGTCTGCACCTACCGCGCGGACGACCTGCACCGCAGCCATCCGTTGCGCCCCTTGCTGTCCGAGCTGGTCCGGCTACCCGCCGTCGACCGCCTGGACCTCACGCCGTTCAACGCCGCGGACGCCCGCAGGTTCGTGGACGCCCTGAGCGACGACCTCCCGGAGGACGTCATTCAGCAGGTCGCCGAACGCTCCGAGGGCAACGCGTTCTTCGCAGAGGAACTCATCGCGGTGGCCACCTGCGACGACAACAGGTCACTCCCGTCGGCGCTCGCGGACGTTCTCCTGAGCCGGGTGGAACGCCTCGGACCCGAGGCGCAGCACGTGGTGCGCGTGGCGTCGGTCTGGGGTCGCCGGGTGCGGCACTACCGGCTGCACGAGGTCTCGGGCATGGCGGACCTCGCCTTCGACACGGCGTTGCGCGAGCTGATCCAGAACCACCTGCTCGTCGTGAACGACGACGAGGTCTACTCCTTCCGCCACGCCCTGGTCCGGGAGGCCGTCTACGGCGACCTCCTGCCCGGCGAACGGGTGCGGCTGCACGCGGCCTACGCCCGGCACCTGGCCCAGCGGCTGGACGAACGCGGTTCCCCGGCCGCGCTGGCCCACCACGCCTTCGAGAGCCACGACCTGCCGCAGGCGTTGAAGGCCTCGATCCAGGCCTCGAAGGAGGCCGAACGCGCCGGTGCGCCCGCGGAGTCGTTGCGGTACCTGGAAAAGGCGCTCAACCTGTGGAACGCGGTCCCGGCAGCGGAGCGTCCGTCCGATGTGGACGAGTCGGTGCTGCTGCGCAGGGCCTCCTGGGTCGCGGGCACGGCAGGGCAGCCGGAACGCGCGGTCGCGTTCGCCCGCAGCGCCACCAAAGCCATCACCGAGGAGCAGACGCCGGAAGAGGCCGCCGAGATCTGGCTGCGGCTGTCGCAGGCGCTGGCGATACTGGACGGCAACGAGGCCGAGCACTTCCAGGTGCTCGGCAAGGCGATGGACCTCGTGTACGAACGCGAACCGAGCCCCACGCGCGCTCGCGTGCTGGCGGGCAAGGCGTCGTCGTTGCGTCAGGAACGCGAAGACGCCGCGGCACGGGAGATCGCGCTGCTGGCCATCGCGGACGGGCAGACGGCGAACGCGCCGGGTGCGGTCGCGGACGGGCTGGGCACGCTCGCCATCCTCGACGACCACGCGATGAGGCACGACGAGGCCAAGGTCAGCTTCGAGCGCGCGATCAAGGCCGCGCGCGAGGTCGGCGCGTTCAACAACGAGCTGCGGGGTTGGTACTACTACGGCCTGATGCACTACGACCAGGGCGAACTGGCCGAGGCGGCGCGCGTCTTCAACGAGGCGGGCGACCGGGCCAAGGAGACCGGCCTGACGTGGAGCATGTTCGGGCTGGAGATCCGCATCCTCCAGGTGCTCGTGCACTACTACATCGGCGACTGGGACTACGCGGCGTGGGCGAGCGAACCGCCCGGCATGTCCGTGTCGTCGACGGTGCTGGCGCGGCTGGCGTCGGCGAGCACGCACCTCACGGTCTCGCGCGGCGACCTGGCCGAGTCCGAGCGGATGATCACGCGGTTGCGCAGCGACTGGCACCGCGACATCCAGATCGCACTGATCAACGGTGGTACCGGCGCCGAGCTGGCGTTGTGGCGCGGCCGTCCGGAGCTGGCGGTCGAACGCGTCACGGACGCCCTGGCGTGGGCGCGCAAGCTCGGCGGCCCGTGGATGCTCGCGGGCATCAGGATCGGCGCGATCGGCATCGCGGCACACGCGGAGATCGCCGCGAAGGCACGCCGCAAGCGTGACGCGGAAGCCGAGAAGAAGGCCGTCGAGGAGGGCCACAAGCTCGCCGAGCACGTGCGGCTGACCGCGGAGAACGGCAAGCCCCGTGCCGGAGTACTCGGCCCGGAAGGGCGTGCCTGGCTGGCCCGTGCGCTCGCCGAGGAGTCCCGGCTGGGCGGCTCGGGAGACCCCGGGCTGTGGCAACAGGCCGTCGACGAGTTCGCGTACGGGGTCGTGTTCGAGCAGGCGCTGTGCCGGTGGCGGCTCGCGGAGGCGTTGCTGGGCGCGGATCGCCGGGAAGAGGCGGCCGAACAGCTGCGCCAGGCCGACGAGGTGGCCACCAGGCTCAAGGCCGTGCCGCTCGCCGAGGCGATCGCGTCGTGCGCCAAGAGGGCCCGCATCACCCTCAGGGCTGACGAACCCGCACGGGAGCACGTCGACCTCTTCACCCCTCGCGAACGCGACGTGCTCGCGCTGGTCGCCGCCGGACGGACGAACCGCGAGGTCGGCGAGGAGCTGTACATCAGCGAGAAGACCGTCTCCGTGCACCTTTCCCGGATCATGGCCAAGCTGGGGGCGTCGCGGCGGGCGGAAGCGGTGGCCATCGCGTACGACCGGGGTCTGCTGGAATAGCGCCGGTTGTCATACCTCAGGCTGATGTGCAAGGCGTCGCGGAGTTGATGTCCGCGCACTCAGTGAACTCATAGCTTCTTCCTCATCAAGGAACTCCCCCTGTGAGGAAGGCAAGAGATATGTCTGCACTGGTGTCCGAGGTCGGCACCCGGACCGCCGCGGCGGCCCACAACCTGGTGAAGGTCTACGGCAAGGGTGACACCGCGGTGCGGGCGCTCGACGGCATCAACGTCGCGTTCGAGGCTGGCCGGTTCACCGCGATCATGGGCCCGTCCGGCTCCGGCAAGTCCACGCTGATGCACTGCCTCGCGGGACTGGACACCGTGGACGGTGGCTCGATCCACATCGGACAGACCGAGATCACCAAGCTGAACGACAAGGACCTGACCAAGCTGCGCCGCGACCGCGTCGGCTTCGTGTTCCAGGCCTTCAACCTGCTGCCGACGCTGACCGCCCGGCAGAACATCCTGCTCGGCCTCGAGCTCGCCGGCCGCAAGCCCGACCAGCAGTGGTTCGACACGATCGTCAACGTGCTGGGCCTGCGCGACCGCCTGCACCACCGTCCGACCGAGCTGTCCGGTGGCCAGCAGCAGCGCGTGGCGTGTGCCCGTGCCCTGGTCGCCCGTCCCGAGGTCATCTTCGCCGACGAGCCGACCGGCAACCTGGACTCCCGTTCCGGCGCCGAGGTGCTGCTGTTCCTGCGCAACTCGGTGCG
>JAVXWK010000668.1:0-4779 GCA_032230575.1 Pseudonocardiales bacterium
CAACCACTGGGTGCCGTGACCCGATCCCCAAGTTGATGAGGGGAGCCTTCATGAACCCCAGGTTGATGAAGGCTCCCCTCATCGCCGGCGCAACACTCGTTGGCCCGCACCAGCAGGCTGGGCCGCGGAGTCCACCTCAGTCGACTTGAGTCTGACTTGAGCGCGTTCCCCCTACGATCGTTCCATGGGGATTCGACGCTTGTTCCGCATGATCTTGGCGGTCTTCCTGGTGCTGGCGGGCATCGGGACGGCGCACGCAGGGGAGCAGCAGTTGCTCTACTACAACCACGCCTGGGGAACGTTCGACCGCGCCACCGCCGACGCCGTCGAGCACTCCGCGTACCTCAAGGAGTTCGCGGACTTCGAGGTGCGTACCACGACCGGCGCCGACGGCAAGGTGTGGACCGGCCGCTACCTGCGCGGCAAGGAGACCTACCTGGAGGTCTTCGGCATCGGTGACGTCCCCGGCCAGGACGGTGAACTGGGCTCGGCCGGCCTCGGGCTCTCCACCGAACGCGACGGCGGCATCGAGGTGCTGAAGTCGCGGTTGCGTGCCGCGGGCTCGACACCGCGCGAGTTCCTGCAGACGCGCGACTTCGGTGACGGCAAGCCGGTGCCGTGGTTCGACGCGGTGTACCTCGACGACACGTACGACCGCTTCGGCGCCTGGGCCATGGAGTACCGCGACGAGTACCTCAACGACCCGCGCAGCAAGGTCGGGCCGGCGCAGTTCCCCGGTGACGTGAGCCGTGACCGCTACCTGCCGGACGCCTACAAGAACCGGTTGATGCGCAACATCTCGCTGATCCGCCTCGCCGTCACCGCGGGAGACCTCGCGGACACCCTGCCGTTGTTGCGGGCGGGCGGCTTCGCGGTGCGGACCGATCCGGGTGGCGTCACGGCGTCCAAGGGCGGCACGACGATCCGCATCGACCAGGTCGCGATGGGACAGACCGGGCTCAAGCGGGTGGAGTTCGACCTGAACCGCGCGGTGCGGCGGCAGGTGGAGCAGTTGGGCACATCGACGCTGGTCGTGGGCCCCGGCAAGCGCGCGGTCTGGACTTTCTGACACAGTCGGGTTCATGGCGTTGGTCGGACGGGAACGGGACGAGGAACGGCTGGCGGTCCTGGCGGCGTCCGGTGGCTGCCTGCAGATCGTGGGCGAGCCGGGTGTCGGCAAGTCCGCGCTGCTCAGCACGCTCGACGGCCACCTGGTCGTCGGTGTCGAGGCCGAGCAGGACCTGCCCTACGCCGGACTGCACCAGGTCCTGCACCCGTTCCTTGATCTGTCCACTTTGCCCGGTGTGCGGCGCGGCGCCCTGGAGGTCGTCTTCGGACTCTCCGACGGCGCCGCGCCGCCCGTCCACCTGGTGGGCCTGGCCGCGCTCGATCTGCTGCGCGGGGCCGTCGTGCTGGTCGACGACGCGCACTGGCTGGACCAAGCGAGCCAGGACGTTCTGGGCTTCGTCGCGCGCCGGTTGACCGACGGGGTGCTCGTCGCGACCTCGCGGACGCCGTTGTTCGCGGGCGTGCCCACACTTTCGTTGGAACCGTTGGCACCTGACGATGCCCACGCCCTCCTCACTTCAGTCGCACCTGAACTGGACGCCGAACGCCGGCGGCAGGTGCTCGCCCAGGCCGCCGGAAACCCGTTGGCGCTGACCGAACTGCCCTTCGGCGGCAACTCGCTGGAAGAGGCGTTCGCCGCGCGGGTCTCGACGCTGCCGCCCGAGGAGCGGAAGGCGTTGCTGCTTCAAGCCCTGGGCGGAGGCGGCGACTTCCGGCACCCGTTGATGAGGTCGGCGATCGTGCAGGCCGCCACCGACGCCGAACGCCAGGAAGCACACCGGCAGCTGGCCGCGACGGACCAGCCGGACCGCCGGGCGTGGCATCTGGCGAGCGCGGTCACCGGCACTGACGAGAACGTGGCGTGCCTGCTGGAGAAGACCGCGGACCGGGCGCTCAGGCGGGGCGGTGCCGCGGCGGCGATCAGTGCCCTGGAGAAGGCAGCGCGGACAGGCGACGGCTGTCAGCAGGCACGTCGGCTGATGCGCGCTGCCGAGCTGGCGGCTGAGGCGGGCAGGCGGGACGACGTCGAGCGGATCTTGCTGGAGGTTCGCGGGCTGGACCTCACCCCGCGGGAACGGGCGCTGGTCACGTGGTTGCCGAGCGCGTTCGACGACGGCGTGGGGGAGGGCGCGGCCGGACCGGGTGAGCTGGTCGGGCTGGCCGAGGCCGTGGTGCGCGACGGCGATGCCGAGCTGGGGATGCGGATCTTCTGGAGCGTCGCGATGCGGTGCTTCTGGGTCGAGCCGGGGACGGCCGTTCGCGAACGGATCTCCTCGGTGGCCGCGAAGTTGCCGATCGACCCGTGTGATCCGCACATGGTCGCGATGGCGGCCTACGTGAGTCCGATGGAACAAGGCGATTCGGTCATCGCCGCGTTCCGTGCGGGAACACCCGGCGATCCGGCTACGTGCAGGTTGCTCGGCAGTGCCGCGCTCCAGGTCGGTGCGTTCGAGGACTCCGTGCGGTTTTCCGTTGCCGCACAACGAGGTCTGCGCGCACAGGGCCAGTTCGGACTGCTCGCCCGTGCCCTCGCCGTCGAAGCCTGGAGCCGAACTCGCCTCGGCGACATCGCCGCTGCCGAACCAGCCGCTGCCGAAGCCGCCAGACTCGCGGAAGAGACCCAGCAGCCCTACATGCGAGGCCTGGCCGCGGCCGTCCAAGCCGAAATCGCGGCTCTCAAAGGAAACTACGAGCAAGCCGCGCAGCTGGCCGCCGAAGCCGAACGAATCGGCCTCGCGGCAGGTGCCCGGCCCGTCCTGGCGACCGTTCAACTCGCCAGAAGCCTTGCCGCGCTCGGAGAAGGCCGTTACGCCGACGCGTTCGCCGCCGTCCGCCGCATCCACGATCCCGCGGACCCGGCCTACCAACTGGCGCTCAAACGGTATGTCCTCCCCGAACTGGCCGAAGCCGCCACCCGCAGCGGCAACTCCGACGACGCCTGCAAGATCGTCGAAGAGCTCGACACCGCCACCAGCTCCCCGGCGCTGGCCGCAGGACTCCGGTACGCCCGCGCGCTCCTGTCCGGAGACGACGAGGCCGAAGCCCGTTTCACCGAGGCACTGGAAGCCAGGAGCTCACCCTGGGAGCGTGCCCGCACCCACCTGGCGTTCGGCGCGTGGCTGCGCAGGCAGCGCAAAGCCACCCAAGCCAGGCCGCACCTCAAAGCGGCGGCGGAGGCGTTCGACGCGTTCGGCACCAAGGGCTGGGCGGAACGAGCCCGTGAGGAGCTGCGCGCGTCCGGCGAGTCGCGCAACGGCAACGGCGAGCTGACCGAGCACGAGCTGACCATCGCGCGCATGGCCGCCGACGGCCTGACGAACAAGGAAATCGGCGAACGCCTGCACCTCTCACACCGCACCGTCAGCACCCACCTGCACCGCATCTTCCCCAAACTGGGCGTGACGGCACGCGTTGAGCTGAAGGAAGCGCTGATGACGTACGAAGACACCGTCACGTAACGCTCGCGAGCCCCGCGATGCCCCAATACGGTCTGGTACATGATCAGCAGGAGGCAGTTCTCGCAGGCACTGGCCGTGGCAGGCGTGGCGGCACCCCTCGTCACCGCACCCGCGCAAGCAGCCGCGTCCAAGCCCGCGTGGGGCCCGATCAAGCAGGTCAGGGCTGGTCTGCTGGACGTCGGGTACGCCGAGATGGGTCCCGCGGACGGCCCGGTCACGATCCTCCTGCACGGCTGGCCGTACGACATCCACAGCTTCGTCGACGTGGCGCCGAAGCTCGCCGCGCAGGGCCACCGCGTGCTCATCCCGTACCTGAGGGGCTACGGCCCCACCCGGTTCCTGCACGCCCGTACCGTGCGCAACGGGCAGCCGGCCGCGGTGGCGAGCGACCTGATCGCGTTCATGGACGCCCTCAAGATCCGCAAGGCCACGCTGGCGGGCTTCGACTGGGGCGCGCGGACGGCGTGCGTGACGGCGGCGTTGTGGCCGGAGCGGGTCAAGGCGCTGGTGTCGGTCAGCGGCTACCTGATCATCAGCCTCAAGGCGAACCAGGAACCGCTCAGCCCGCAGGCCGAACTGGGTTGGTGGTACCAGTTCTACTTCGCCACCGACCGCGGCGAGAAGGGCTACACGCAGAACACCTACGAGTTCAACAAGCTCATCTGGAAGCTCGCTTCGCCGCAGTGGAACTTCGACGAGGCCACCTACGCCCAGAGCGCCACGGCCTGGAAGAACCCGGACCACGTCGCGGTCGTCATCCACAACTACCGCTGGCGGCTGCAGCTCGCCGAGGGCGAGCACCGCTACGACGGACTGGAGCGCAAGCTGCAGGCGCGGCCCGTGATCACCGTGCCGACGATCACGATCGCGAGCGACTTCGACGGCCCGAACAAGCCGGGCACCGGCTACCGCGACCGGTTCACGGGCCCTTACGAGCACCGGATTCTCGACGGCATCGGCCACAACGTGCCGCAGGAGGCGCCGGAGGCGTTCGCGCGCGCCGTGCTCGACGTGAACCGCTGAACGCCGCCGGCAGCCCTCAGCCGGCGGGTGGAGTCAGAATTCCGCGCGCCACCGGACGACTAGGGCCGGTACTCGGTCATCGCGTCCATCAGCCAGCGCGCGAGGTAGTCGGCGAACGACGACCGCGGGAACAGCCGGTAGGTCTCGGCTTCCACCTGCCACAGCAGCACTGGAACCGGTCCGACCGTCGTCGACACCGCGTTGCCCGGCCCGAACTCCCGCGGGTGCA
>JAVXWK010000717.1:0-7992 GCA_032230575.1 Pseudonocardiales bacterium
GACGACGGTGAAACCGAAGTCCGGCAACGCCTCCAGGTTGCTGAGACGTTCGATCTGGCAGTACTCGCGGTCGCGGCCGGTGAAGTGCGCGGGCCACAGCACGCTCTCGTCCTTGGTCGCGAGGTAGCGCTTGACGATGTCCGGGAACGGCGCGTCGAGGCTGAACGCGTCCGTGGCGATCACCTTGACTCCCAGGTCCAGCAACATGTTCGTGGCAGGACCGTCGAGCCCGGTGTAGTCGGTGAAGTAGGTCTGGGTACCCGCGTGCTCGGCGGCGCCGGTGTCGAGGATGACGATGTCCATCGGCTTCGGGGTGTACCCGATGCGGGCGAACTCCTTCTCCAGCACCTCTGGCCCGATGGCGCCGGTGCCGTGGCCGCGGACGTCGAGCTTCACGCCGGGGTTGTGGAACCACTCCAGCGGCATCTCGTCGATGTGGCGCGGGATTCCGTTGCCGTACGTGGTCTTCGAGCCGTAGTGGGACGGCGCGTCGACGTGCGTGCCGGTGTGGGAGGTGAGGCTGATCCGGTCCAGCGTCAGGAACTCCGAGTCCCGCAGCACGGACACGTCGAACTCGATGCCGAGGCGCTTGTTGAGCTGCTCGGCCATGTGTTCGGCACCCTGGGCGGCCGTGAGCACCTCGTGCGTCACCGGGTCCGCTTCGTACGCGGATGCGTCAATGTGGGAAGACAGATCGATGATGCGCATGTGCTGAGCTTGGCGGGCGTTCCTTGAGCACGTCTCAAGACGCGGTGTGCATGGTTTTCTCCAGTCGCGGAAGTCCGATTTGGGGAGCCATCTCATGATCACGTTCGTCAACCGCTTCACGCTCACCGGTGACGCCGAGGAGTTCGAGAAGGCCTTCGACGAGACGGCGGCGTTCCTGCGCGAGCAGCCGGGCCTGATCAAGTACACGCTGTCGCGCCAGCTGGACGACCCGGCCTCGTACATCAACATCGCGTTGTGGGAGAGCGCGGACGACCTGCGCGCCGCCCTGGCGCACCCGGACTTCGGCAACCACGCCAAGGCGATGCGCGGTCTGGCCGAGTCCGTCGGGGCGCTCTTCACGCCGCGGCTCTCGTTCGAAGCCTGATGGGTCCACTGGAGGGCCTTCGGGTCGTCGAGTTCGGCGGCATCGGGCCCGGTCCGCACGGGGCGATGCTGCTCGCGGACCTCGGCGCGGAGGTCGTGCGCGTCGAACGTCCGTCCGGCGGCCTGTCCGTGGTGCCGGACGCCTCCCGCGACTTCCTGTTGCGTGGCAGGCGTTCGGTGTCCGCGGACCTGAAGTCTCCCGACGGCCGCGCCTCGGTGCTGTCGTTGATCTCCTCGGCGGACGTGGTGATCGAAGGTTTCCGTCCCGGCGTGCTGGAACGGTTGGGACTGGGGCCTTCCGACTGCCTGGCGGTGAATCCGGGTCTGGTCTACGCGCGGATGACCGGGTGGGGGCAGACCGGGCCGCTGGCCGATCGTGCCGGGCACGACATCAACTACCTGTCGCTGACCGGTGTCCTGCACGCGATCGGCAAGCCGCCGCTGAACCTCGTCGGTGACTTCGGCGGCGGGTCGTTGTACCTGGTGCTGGGCGTGCTGGCGGCGTTGTGGGAACGGCAGCGCACCGGCCGTGGTCAGGTCGTCGACGCGGCGATCGTCGACGGGGTGGCGTCGCTGGCGCAGATGATCTGGTCGATGAGGTCGCAGTCGGTGTGGGAGGACGCGCCTGAGTCGAACCTGCTGGACGGCGGGTGCCCGTTCTACTCGCTGTACGAGTGCGCGGACGGCCGTTCGGTCGCGGTTGGTTCGCTGGAGCCGCAGTTCTACGCGTTGTTGTTGTCCGGCTTGGGGTTGTGCGGCGACGACCTTCCGTCGCAGATGGACCGTGACGGATGGCCGTTGCTGCGCAAGACGTTCGCCGAGGCGTTCCTGGCCCGGACGCGCGACGAGTGGTCGTCGGTGTTCGCCTCGTCGGATGCTTGTGTGACGCCGGTGCTGACGTTGGAGGAAGCGGCCTCGCATCCGCATCTGGTGGCACGTGGAGTGTTCACCGCGGATGGTGCCGCCTCCCCGGCGCCGCGCTTTCTATAGCTTGCTGAAGAACTCGATGATGTCCTCGGCGTGTGCCCTGGGCTCCTCCATCGCCACGAAGTGGCCGCCGGGGTTGCCCTCGCCCCACCGGACGATGTCGTTCGCCTGCTCCGCGAGCCGGCGAATCCCCGGCGCCCCGTGGTACACACCGGTCGGCGCGTGCTGCTGTCCGGTCGGCCAGGCGAACCTCGTGTTGTCGTACATGAACCACGACGAGCTCGCGGCGGTGGCGGTGAACCAGTAGACGCTCGCGTTGGTGAGCAGCTGGTCGCGGTCGATCGCCAGCTCCGGCAGTGCGGCGGTGGGCGTGAACTCCTGGAACTTCTGCATCAGCCAGCCCAGCAGCCCGGCCGGTGAGTCGGTCCAGCCGTAGGAGAACGTCTGCGGCGCGACGCGCAGCAGCGAGTGGTGGTCGACGGCGTACTTGGACCACTGCTCGATCTGCGCGAACACGCCTCGTTCGTCCTCGGTCAGTTCCGTGGTCTCGTCCGGAAAGCCGAGCCCGCCGTCGATGTGCACGCCGACCACCCCGTCCGGATCGGCCTTCGCGACCTCCTGTGAGATGTACGCGCCGAGGTCTCCGCCTTGCGCGCCATAGCGTTCGTAGCCGAGCCGGTGCATCAGCTCGGCCCACATGCGTCCTGTTTTCGCGGTGCTGAACCCGGTTTCCGTTGGTGCGTTGGAGAAACCGAAACCGGGCACGGACGGCACCACGACGTGGAAGTGCTCGGTCAGCAGGCCGATGGTGCTGGTGAACTCGACGATCGAGTTGGGCCAGCCGTGCGTGAGGATCAGGGGGAGGGCGTCCGGGTTCTTCGACCGCACGTGCAGGAAGTGCACCCGCAGCCCGTCGATCTCCGTTGTGCACTGCGGAAACTCGTTGAGCCGCTGCTCCTGCGCACGCCAGTCGAAGCTGTGCCGCCAGTGGTGCGCGAGGTCCTTGAGGTAGTCGACCGGGACGCCGCGGCTCCAGCCGTCGCCGGGGAGCTGCTTCGGCCAGCGCGTCTGGTCGAGCCGGGCGTGCAGGTCGTCGAGGTCGGTCTGCGGGACGTGGATCTGGAACGGCGTGATCGTCATGTCGGTGACGGTATTCGCGAAGTAGGACAGATCCGGTCCCAGTTCGCGTCCCATTTCGTTCGCACGACTAAGTTCTTGTTCGTGGAACTGCGCATCTTCACCGAGCCCCAGCAGGGGGCGAGCTACGACGACCTGCTCCGGGTGGCCCGGACGGCCGAGGACGCCGGGTACGGCGCCTTCTTCCGCTCCGACCACTACCTCCAGATGGGGCCCGTCGACGGCCTGCCGGGCCCGACGGACCCGTGGATCACGTTCGCCGGCCTGGCCCGTGACACGTCGACGATCCGCCTGGGCACGCTGATGACGGCCGCGACGTTCCGCTACCCCGGCCCGCTCGCCATCAGCGTCGCCCAGGTCGACCAGATGTCCGGCGGTCGCGTGGAGTTCGGCATCGGCGCCGGCTGGTACGAGGCCGAGCACACCGCGTACGGGATCGAGTTCCCGCCGCTCGGCGTCCGCTTCGAGCGCTACGAGGAGCAGCTCGCCGTCATCACCGGGCTCTGGGAGACGCCTCTCGGCGGCACCTTCTCGTTCGAGGGCAAGCACTACACGCTGACGGACTCGCCGGCGCTGCCGAAGCCCGCGCAGGAGCGCATCCCGGTGCTGATCGGCGGCAAGGGCGCCAAGCGGACCCCTGCTTTGGCCGCGTCCTTCGCCACCGAGTTCAACCTGCCGTTCGTCGGCATCGACGCCGCCGTCGAGCAGTACGCGCGTGTCGACGCCGCCTGCGCCGAGATCGGCCGCGATCCCGGCGAGATCATCCGCTCGGTCGCGCTGGTCGCCTGTGTCGGCCGCACCGACGCCGACGTCGCCCGCCGTGCCGCCGCGATCGGCCGTGAGGTGTCCGACCTCAAGCAGAACGGCCTCTGCGGCACCCCGGCCGAGATCGTCGAGCGCATCGGCGCGTGGCGTGAGGCGACCGGTATACAGCGCGTGTACCTGCAGGTGCTGGACCTATCCGACCTCGACCACATCACCGAGATCGCCGAGGACGTCGCACCGCAACTCGGCTGATATCCCGTACATCGGATATGGGATATCAGCTCAGGACGCCGCTGATATCCCATATATCGCATACTGGATATCGCGCAGCAGTGCTGCTGATATATCGGATATCGGGTAGTGGATATCAGGCGAGCGCGCGACGTACCTCGTCCGGCATGGGCATCGCATACCGCGCGTATGGCCGCCAATATCCGATATATCGCAGCTGCAGGCCGGGGTCGTCGAGGTAGCGGCGTTCCAGGCCGTCCTCGCCGAGCACCAGCTTGAGACCGCGGCCGAGCATCGACGGCGAGTCGAGGTCGAAGCGGTCGCGCAACATGTCGGCGGCCGCGTGGTCACCGAACTCCAGCGCTGCTCGTCGCACGGACGCCACCGGCACCATCGCGTACTGGTCGTCGGCGTGGACGCCGTTCCGATGTGCGATGCCCAATGCACGGAGAGCCTTCTGGTGCGCTCCGCCGTCGAGGCCGAGGTAGTACTTCTCCCAGTCGGCGACCTGGATCTCACCGGTCCAGCTGCGCACAGGTGCGGCCGCAGTGGCCAATGCAGGCGCCGCACCGTTCGCGGTGATTCCTGTCGTCGCCAGCGCCGTGATGCCGGCAGCCGTGAACAACTGGCGTCGGGAAAGCCTCACGACGCATCCTCCTCCGGAAGCCCGCAACCCGCGCGGGGCTACGGAATGCTAGCGAAGGTGATCCCGGGCGCGACGGGGCCAGTGCGGGACAAAGTGCGGTCCGTCAGGGGGAGCGTTCCGTCAAGGGCCGCGAGCACGGAGTCACGAGCGAGCGGCAGCACCTCGGCCACCGTCACGTCCCGGCCCAGCTCGTGCGACAGCGAAGCGACGCCCGCGTCCTTGATCCCGCACGGGATGATGTCGCCGAACGCCTCGAGGCTCGCGTTGCAGTTGATCTCGAAGCCGTGCATCGTCACGCCGCGCTGCACGCGGATGCCGATCGCGGCGACCTTGCGCTCGGGGCCCCGGTCGTCGGCGGGGATCCACACGCCGCTGCGGCCTTCGATCCGGCCGGTGTGCACGCCGAGCCGGTCGCACACGTCGATCAGGCCCTGCTCGATGCGCCGGACGTACTCGACGACGTCGATCGGGTCGGCCAGCTTGACGATCGGGTAGCCGACCAGCTGGCCGGGGCCGTGCCAGGTGATCTTGCCGCCGCGGTCGACGTCGATCACCGGGGTGCTGCCACCGACCGGGCGTTCCTCGTCGACGGTGCGGCGGCCGCACGTGTAGACCGGGGGGTGCTCGAGCAGGAGCATCGTGTCCGGCGTGCTGCCGTCTGCGCGCTGGTTCGCGATCTCCTTCTGGAGGTCCCACGCCGCCATGTAGTCGATGAGGCCCAGCTCACGGACGACGACGGGGTCTGGCGACGTGCGGCACGAGTTCACGACCCGACGTTACCAACCCCAGAGCGAGTGCTGCCACGAGTCCCACGCCCGTCACACCCAGGGCCGCGCCGATGACGTCCGTCAGCCAGTGCATCTCCAGCACGACCCGAGCGAAGCCCGCGACCAGCACCGCGAGCGCACCCCACCACACACCGCGCTTCGTCAGCACGACCATGGTGAATGCCACCGAAGCGACGGCGACCGTGTGCCCGCTCGGGTAGCTCGGCAGGTGGTACTCCAGCGGCCGCGCCCGGTCGAACAGCCACCGCGTCAACAGCGTCGCGCAGCAGATCGCGTGCAGTGCCAGCGCCTTCCACAGCCGCGGATCACGCCGCCGCCACGCCAGCACGACCAGCACGGCGGCGAACCCCCACCCGATGGTCGGCCCCAGGACGAGGCCGATCACGAACGCGCCCGCCCGCAGCCACTCCGGGCGGGGCAGCACGTCGTTGACCCAGACGTCGAGCCCGGTGACCTCGGGCATTCCCAGCAGGATCCACGAGATCACCAGTACGGCTGCGACGGCACGGGTCATGCGACCGCCGCGTTCAACGCCGCCGGCAGTGCGGGGTGCATGAAGTGGAAGCCCTTCTGCTCCAGCAGCTTCGGCGTCAGCCCCGGCCCGCTCAGCAACAGCTCCTCGGCCATCTCACCGCCGAGCAACGTCTTCAACGCGAACGCCGGCACCACCCACGGCGTCGGCCGGTGCAGCGCCGAGCCGACGGCCTTGGTGAACTCGGCGTTCGTCACCGGCGTGGGCCCGGCGACGTTCACGGGCCCATTAATATCGTCATGCTCGACGACGAACCGGTACGCCGACACCACGTCGTCCAGCGACACCCACGGGAAGAACTGCTCGCCGGTCCCGAGCTTGCCGCCCAGGAAGAACTGGAACACCGGCTTCAACCGCCCGAACACCCCGCCCGACGGCGAGATGACGACAGCGGTGCGCATCAGTACGACACGCACGCCCGCCTTCTGCGCCACGGACGTCGCCGCTTCCCACTCCTGGGTCAGCCGCGACATGAACGTGTGCCCGCCCGGAGCGTCCTCGTCCACGAGCCGCGAGCCGGTGTCGCCGTAGAAGTGGGCGCCCGACGAGTTCACCAGCGCCGGCACGCCGTGCTCGACGACCGCCGCCGACAGCACCTCGGCCGGCACGACCCGGCTGTCGTGCAGCACCTGCTTGCGCGCGTCGTCCCAGCGCTTGTCGCCGATGCCCGCGCCGCAGAGGTTGATGACGGCGTCGACCCCGTCGAACGTCCCGTCGTCGATGCGCCCGGCGTACGGGTCCCACCCGCGTTCGTCCGGAGCGGCGGCTTTGCGACGCACCAGCCGCAGCACCTCGTGACCGGCGGCGCGCATCGACGCCACCAGGCTCGTCCCGATCAGTCCCGACGATCCCGCGATGACAACCCGCATAGGTAGATCGTTCCCCACTGTGTCATTGCCTGCACAGAGATACATCGCATACCGGACACAGGATGTGCTGAAGGCCACCCCGGCAAACCGGAGTGGCCTTCAGGTCACACTTCTTGGTCACGCTTTCAGTTGATATCCAATATATCGGATATCAGTACCGCTCCCAGCGTCAGAGACCGAGGTCGGCCTCGAACGCGCCCTCCTCGAGACGGTTCTTGACCGTCGTGAGGAAGCGGCCCGCGTCGGCACCGTCGACCAGGCGGTGGTCGTAGGTGAGCGCGAGGTACATCATCGAGCGGATCGCGATGGTGTCGCCGCCGTCCTCGTCGGTGATGACGACCGCGCGCTTCTTCACCACACCGACGCCCAGGATGCCGACCTGCGGCTGCTGGATGATCGGGGTGTCGAAGAGCGCGCCGTTGCTGCCGAGGTTGGTCAGCGAGAACGTGCCACCGGCGAGCTCGTCCGGCGTGAGCTTGTTCGAACGGGCGCGCGCCGCCAGGTCGCCGATCTTGTGGGCGATGCCCGACAGGTTCAGGTCACCGGCGTTGTGGATCACGGCGTTGAGCAGGCCGCGCTCCGTGTCGATCGCCAGACCGAGGTGCTCGGCACCGTGGTAGGTGACCTCCTTGCGCTCCTCGTCGATCGACGCGTTGAGCACCGGGTGGGCCTTGAGGGCCTCGATGGCGGCCTTGGCGAAGAACGGCAGGAACGTGAGCTTCGCGCCCTCACGAGCCTCGAACGCCTTCTTCGCCTGGTTGCGCAGCCGGGCGATCTTGGTCACGTCGACCTCGAACACCTGGGTGAGCTGGGCCGACTGCTGCAGCGACTCACGCGTGCGCTGCGCGACGATCTGACGCAGCCGCGGGAGCTTCTGCACGGTGCCGCGCTTGCCCGAGTTGTCGGCCGCGGCCGGAGCCGAGGTGCGCGATGCGGGAGCGGCAGCCGGAGCAGCGGCGGCGGGAGCCGGAGCCGGGGCCTTCTTGGCCTCGACGGCGGCCAGCA
>JAVXWK010000718.1:0-3520 GCA_032230575.1 Pseudonocardiales bacterium
TGACTCCGGTGTTGAGCATCCGGGGGCTCTGCAAGTCCTTCGGGGGCTCGCAAGCGCTCTCGGACGTGGACCTCGACATCATGCCGGGCGAGGTGCATGGCCTGCTGGGCGAGAACGGATCTGGCAAGTCGACCCTCATCAAGGTGCTGGCCGGCTTCCACACGCCGGACGCCGGACACTTGCAGGTCCGGGGCCAGGAGGTGCATCTTCCCCTCGCGCCCGGCCAGTTCCGTTCATTGGGCATGGAGTTCGTGCACCAGGACCTCGGGCTCATCCCGACACTCAGTGTCCTGGAGAACCTGCGGCTCGGTGCCCTGTCGACGCGGCGCGGACTCCGGCCGATCGACTGGCGTTCGGAACGACGAGCCGCGACCGAGGTTCTGGCCCGCTACGGCGTTCACCTTGATGTCGCAAGGAAGATCCAGGAGCTTCGGCCGGTCGAGCAGGCATTGGTCGCCATCGTGCGTGGTGTCGAGGACATGGCAGGGAACCTGTCCGGGACCGGCCAATCGCAGGGTGTGCTCTGCTTGGACGAACCGACGGCGTTCCTCCCTCGAGACCAGGTCGACCAGCTGTTCAACCTTGTGCACCGGATCGTGGAGACGGGCGCAAGTGTGATCTTCGTGTCGCACGACCTGAACGAGGTCCGTCGAATTACCGATCGCGTGACCGTGTTGCGCAACGGCCTGAACGTTGGCACCGTTCAAACGCAGTCGACCAGCATCGAGGAGCTCGCCCGTTTGATCATCGGGCGCGACCTCGAAGCGATGGCCACGGTGGGCACAAGGCAGGGAGCCGGCCCGATGGTGCTCTCGGCCAGGGGCCTGACGAGCACCGCCCTCAAGGAGGCGAACTTCGAGCTGCGGGGCGGAGAAGTGCTCGGTGTGACCGGCCTGGTCGGGTCCGGGTTCGAAGAATTGCCGTACGTGCTCTTCGGCGCATCGAACGTGCAACGCGGCGAGGTCGAGCTGTTCGGCGAACCAATAGACATCGGATCGATGACGCCCGCGCGGGCGATCGACCACGGGCTGGCTCTCATCCCCGGCGACCGCCAGCGAGATGGAAGCATCGCCACGCTGTCGCTGTCCGAAAACATGATGCAGCTCTCACTCGGTACCTACGTGCGCCATGGCCTCCTCGATCGGTCCGGCCTGCGTCGGGACGCGGCCGGCCTCATGGACACCTACGATATTCGCCCGCGCCAGCCCGACCTCGGCTACGGCTCCTTCTCCGGTGGGAACCAGCAGAAGGCACTCATGGCCAAGTGGCTCGAGCGCAGCCCTCGAGTCTTGCTCCTACACGAGCCCACCCAGGGTGTGGACGTCGGGGCTCGTCTCATGATCCTCGAACTCGTCCGCGACGCCGCAGCCAACGGTGCAGCGGTGATCTGCGCGAGCAACGACTACGAGCAACTGGCGATGATCTGCGACCGGGTGGTCATCCTGGCTCAGGGCCGGGTGACCCTCGAGTTGGTCGGCGACGAGATCACGAAGGAAAACATCACCGAACAATGCTTGCTCAGTGTCGCTTCGGCGTCAGGGCAGCGAACTGCGAACGAGGTAACCACGTGAAGCCGTCAACTGCCACGAAGTCCGTGGAGCCCGTACACGAGAGGCCACCGGTTGCTCAGCGCCGCTGGTCTCAGTTCGTAGCCCGCTTCGGGCTGCTCATCGCCTGGGCGGTGGTGTTCCTCGTCTTCAGTGTGCTGCCGAAGACGGCCGACGTCTTCCCCACCGTGGACAACGTCGCAACGATCCTGGGCTCGCAAGCGGTCATCGCGGTTCTCACGCTTGCGCTGGTGGTTCCCCTGATCGCTGGTGACTACGATCTGTCCGTTGCCTTTACTCTGACACTGTCTTCGATGTTGATTGCCGTGCTCAACGTTGAGCACGGTTGGCCGATCCTCGCCGCGGTAGGCATCGCTCTCCTGGCCGGCGCAGTCGTCGGCGTCGTCAACGCGGCGACCATCCTGTACTTCCGCATTGACTCGCTCATCGTGACCCTCGGAACGGGCACCTTCATCGGTGGCATCGTACTGTGGATGAGCGACTCCAACACGATCAGCGGCATCTCGCCCGGCTTGGTCGAGTGGGTGATCGTCAAACGGATATTCAACGTGCCGATCGCCTTCTACTACGTACTCGCCCTCGCCCTAGCTATGTGGTACGTCTTTGAGCTCACGCCGCTCGGGCGACGCATGCTCTTCGTCGGGCGCGGCCGCAACGTCGCTCGTCTCTCCGGCGTCAATGTCGAGCGGGTACGACTCGGCGGCTTCGTGGTCTCCGGTGTGATCGCCGCGTTCGGTGGAGTTATCTACTCCGGCACAACCGGTGCGGCAGACCCTACTTCCGGCACCCAGCTGCTGTTGCCGGCTTTCGCCGCGGCGTTCCTCGGGGCAACCACGATCTACCCCGGTCGATTCAACCCGCTTGGTGCGCTCGCCGCCGTCTACTTCCTCGTCACCGGCATCACCGGCTTCCAGTTGCTGGGCGCCCAGAGCTATGTGCAGCAACTGTTCTACGGCGGTGCTCTGGTCCTGGCCGTGGCGCTGTCCCAGCTTGCACGCAAGCGTCAGGCGCTCGAAGCAGGCACAGGCTAGTGACAGCCCCTGCGAGCATCGCTCTGCTCGGTACCGGCCTCATGGGCGCCCCGATGGCGCGCAACCTGGCCAAGGCGGGTATGGACGTGCGGGTGTGGAACCGTACCGCGGGCAAGGCCCAAGCACTGTCCACCGCACAGGCAGGCCTCACTGCGGTGGATACTCCGGCGGAGGCTGCCTGCGGCGCCGACGCCGTCATCACGATGCTCTTCGACGCCGACGCCGTTCATAACGCCATGGCCGGCGCCGACGGCGCCCTCGCAGGGATGTCGACCGGGGCGATCTGGCTGCAGATGTCCACAGTCGGCGTCGAGGGGGAAGCGCGGCTCGCCGCGTTGGCGCGGGAGCACGGGGCAGGCTATGTCGACGCTCCTGTGCTCGGTACCCGCGCACCCGCGGAGCAGGGTGCCCTCATCGTGCTGGCCTCCGGGCCGGACGAGGCGCGACATCGGTGCGAAGTAGTTCTTGCGCCGCTCAGCCAACGCATGTTGTGGCTGGGTGCGGCGGGCGCGGGAAGCCGGTTGAAGATGGTGGCGAACAGTTGGGTCCTGGCGCTGACAACTGCAATGGGTGAGGCCATCGCGCTCGCTGAGGGCCTCGACCTGGATCCGCAAGTCTTCCTGGAACTCATCGAGGGGCACCCGACCGACTCGACGTATGCACGGACCAAGGCGAGTGCCATGCTCCGGCGCGACTTCCCGCCGAGCTTTCCCGTCCTGGGTGCGCTCAAGGACGCCCGGCTCGTAGAACGCGCGATGTCAGGGGCAGGCGTCGAGTCGCGGGTTGGGCAGGCGGTGACCGCGCAGTTCGCCGCCGCAGTTGCGCTGGGGCATGGAGGGGACGACATGGCCGCGGTGTACTGGGCGGCCTCGAGCGAGCGAGGAGGAACCGCGTGAGTCTGCACGGACGCGTTGCCTTGGT
>JAVXWK010000742.1:0-8650 GCA_032230575.1 Pseudonocardiales bacterium
GGCTGGCCGAGATGCTGTCGGCCGCGTTCTCCCGCAACTCCAGCCTGGTGTTGCAGGGCAAGGCGGTCACCACCGAGGAGCACATCATGTACTCGTGGAACGTATCGATGGTCATCGCCAATGGACAGTCGTGGGAGTCGATGATTCCCTCGCCGATCATGACGGCCATGGAGGCCGGCTCGATCGGCCGCTTCGAGGAGCTCACCCGCTCCACCAGCGACGTCCAGGACGCGCTGATCTCGATCCTGTCCGAGAAGTACATCTCGGTCCCGGAGCTGGGAAGCGACCAGGACAGCGACAACATCGTGTTCGCCAAGCCCGGCTTCTCCATTATCGCCACCGCCAACAGCCGCGACCGGGGCGTCAACGACCTCTCCTCCGCGATCAAGCGCCGCTTCAACTTCGTCCGCATCCCGGTGGTGACGAACAAGAAGAGCGAGACGGAGATCGTCCGCTTCCGCACCGAGGAACTGCTGCGCCGCCACCAGATCGAGCTGGACGTGCTGCTGCGCAGCTTCGCCGACCTGCGCGCGGCGTCGGCCGCGGCGGGCAGCGACGACGAGAAGCTGGAGTCCGCGCTGTCCACCGCGGAGCAGATCGGCGTGCTGGAGGACGCCATCCTGCACAGCAACTTCTTCGGCGACCGCGCGTTGAACGCGCGCACGCTCGGTTCCTCGCTGGTGGGGTCGCTGTCACGGCGGGCGCCGGAGGACCTGGCGATCATGAACAAGTACCTGCACGGGGTCGTCGAGCCGCGGGGCAAGGACGAGGGCGGGCCGTGGCCGGAGTTCCTGGCCGGCGGCCGTGACACGATCGCCACCCTCTCGTGAGCTTCGAGTCGCTGCGCACGCAGCTGCAGGAGGCCGCGACGGCCTTCGCGGACGGACCCGGTGCCCTGGAAGGCATCCTGCTCGGCATGGTCGACGACGTGGACCGCGCGGTGCGGGAGCCGCTGGAGATCTTCCCGGTCTGTCACCACTCCCCGGCCTCGGCCGTGGCGATGGCGCGCCGGTTGCGGGACAAGCAGCCCAAGGTGATCTACCTGGAGCTGTGCGAGGACATGGCGCCGTTGCTCACCGAGCTGCGCAACTGCCGTCTTCCTGTCGCGGTGCAGGCGTTCGCCAGTGAGATCGCCGGGTTCCCCGCCGACTGGGCGCCGCTGTCGGTGGTCGCGCCGATCACCGAGGCGTCCGCGGAGTACCAGGCGATCGCCTACGCCCTGGACACACCGGGAGTCGAGCTCGTGCTGGTCGACCGCTCCTCGGACCACGTGTTCCAGTGGCAGCCACCGGAGACGAAGGCGGCGGACGAGGACGCGTTGCACGGCGACGCGGTCGGTGTGGAGATCGGCGACCTGCGGCCGCGCTTCGCCGAGCTGGAGGAGCACCTGCTGCACCACGGCAAGGTGCGGCACTGGTCGGAGTGGTGGCACCAGTACGTCGAGCTCCCGCTCGGCGACAGCGACCACGACACGTACCGCCAGGTGATGTTCCTGATCGGCAGCCTGTTCCGGCGGCTCGCTCCCGGCGACACGCACCGGGTGCGGGTGGACGAGGACCGCGAGCGGTACATGTGGACCCGGATGCGCGAGCACCTGGCCTCCAGTGGCGCGGACCCGGCGGAGTGCCTCTACGTCTGCGGCGCCTTCCACGCGGCCAGCCGGGTCGCGGAGTTCGGCGTCGAGGGCAGCGACGGCTTCGTGATCAGCCCGCGCAGCGCCACGAAGTGGCAGCACGGCCTGATCCCGTCGAGCCACGCGGCGATCGAGGCGCAGTTCGACCTGGCGGCGGGCTCGGTGTCGATCGCGGCCACGGAGTGGGCCAAGAACCTCAAGCGCACCAAGGTGAAACCGTTCCAGCTCGCCGGCCAGGCAGGCGGCAAGAAGCCTCGCAAACAGGCCGCACTGCCCGGTCCGGTCACGGAGATCGTCGCGGCGGATCAGCTTTCCGGCTTTCTGCAACGTCCTCCCGTGCTCGACGGTCTGGACGAGGCCGAGCTGCTGGGCTGGTCGGTGGAGATCGTGCGCGCGGCCCGCCGCAACGGTTATCTCGCGTCCACAGCGGACGCGATCGCGGTCTTCGAGACCTCGATCCTGCTGGCGGGCATGAGGGATCGGGCCCGGCCGACGCCGTACGACTTCCAGGACGCCGCCGTCACGTGCATCGAGAAGGACGTCGTGCCCGGTCGCCGGGACGTGCGGCGCCTGGTCGAGATCATGATGGGCGGCGACCGGATCGGCCAGGTCGGCTACGACGCGTTGCCACCGCTGGCCCGCGACGTGCACGACCGGCTCGCCCCGCTCAACCTCAAGCTCCAGCAACGAGGCGTGCAGCGAGCCCTGCTCGACATCACCTCTCAGCCGGAGCTCGAAGCGTGCTCGAACCTGCTCTGGATGCTGCGCTACCTGCTGCCGCACGGCGCCGCCCGCCCGATCATGGGCGAGCGGAAGCTGGGCGAGCGCCCGATCCAGGAGTCGTGGGACCTCGCCCTCGGCACGCATCAGCGGTCCCTGATCGAGCTGGGTTACGAAGGCGTCAGCATTGAACAGGTCGTGGAACAACGCTTGCGCCGCAGCGCTTACGACCCGCAGGCCACCACGGCGACCGTCCTCGAAGCCGTCGAGGACGCGATCCGCTACCTGCACAGCCCACGTCTGGCGGGCGAGCTGGGCACCCGAGCGCTGGAGGTGCTGGCCGGCGAACGAACGGTCGACGGCGCGCCGGAGGTCCTGAAGCGGTCCCGCCGCCTGCTCGCCTACTACCGCACGAACGAACCCGTTCTGCCGCAGTGGATCGAGTCGTTCGTGCGGACCGGCTACGCCCATTACTGCACGCTGCTGCCGACGGCGTTCACCGAGGAGGAGGCGGGCGTCGACCAGGTGGCCGCGATGCTGGGCTTCCTGTTCAGCATGGAGTCACTGGCCCTGTCGCTGGGCTGTGACCGCACGCAGCTGGAGCTCGCGGTGGCGCAGTCCCACCCGGAGGAGCCGTCGAAGGTGGCTCTGCTGTGGGCCGCCCAGGTCCACCTCGGCCGCCTGTCGCGAGCGGAACTGCGCACCCGGTGCGACGAACTGCTCGGCAACCCGTTGTCGCTGCCCAGCTATCCGCGCTACCTGAGCGGGTTCGTGCACGCGCTCGACCCGGTGCCGAGCCTGGTGGACTTCGTGGTGGAGACGATGTCCAACGCCTTCGCCCACCTGCCGGACCCGTTGCTGCTGCCGTGGTTGCCCAGCCTGATCAGCACTCTGCGTTCGCGTGGCGCGCAGTTCGTCCCACTGCTGATCCGCGAGGCCGGGCGGTTGTTCCCAGGCCGGCTCGCGGCGCTGGACGAGTGGACCCCGCCGTGGCTCGACGAGCCCGCACCCGTCGTGGTGCGCAAGAGCACCGGACAGGGGCTCGCACTGCTGGCCGCCCACCCGGAGACGTGTGACGCGGTGGCGGATCTGCTGGGGTGCGGGGGTTCGTGGCAGGCCGCGCCGGGCGGGGTGGCGTTGCTGAGCCGCCACCCGGACACCGCGGTGGCATTGGAGGCGCTGCTGGCCACCTGAGTGACGAGGGAACCTTCCTGCACGTCGGGTGGAGGAAGGTTCTCCTCATCGGACGCCCTGCCGCTGAGGCTCACCACTCGACGTGGAAGTCCGGGATCTCTGCCGACTCCAGGCATTCGTTGAGCAGGTCGGTGTGGAAGCGCAGTGCCTCGTCGTCGCCGCGCTCCATGGACTTCATGATCTCGTTCGCGGCGGCCGCGCCGACCAGCATGGTGAACGTCTGCTCGGCTGCGCGGGTGTTGCCCTCGCCGGCGAGCGTGGTGTGCAGGTCGCGCAACACGTCCTCGATGTCACGAGGGCCGGCGGTGTTCCCGGTGAGCTCCGGCATCTCGGGCCACCTCACGATTTGACGCCCAGACCGGCCAGGATCGTGGTGTCCTGGTGGGACAGTGCGATCAGGCCAGGGTCGGCGAGGTCGAAGCCGGCGAACATCTGCGTCACTTTGCGCCTTCTGCGTAGGTGTAGTGAGTTGCCCCGGCCCGCGATCAGCGGAGTGGCTGCGGCGGTGAGACGGCCGGCGAACCACGGGGGCAGGTGGGTCAGGGCCAGGGCGCTGCCGCGGGCGAGGGTTTCGCCGTAGGACGGGAGGAACGTCAGGGCGCGCGCCGAGTCCGGCAGCAGGTGCGGGAGGCCGATCGCCAGGACGCCGATCGGTTTGTGCAGCTCCAGCGTTCCCGACGTGATCGGCGGGACCAGGACCTCGTTCACGCGAGTGGCGTCCGCCTGGTGGAAATGGCTGTGCGAGCCGGCGATCAGGCGGCCGTGCTCGACCACGGCCGGGTCGGTGTCGACGTGCACGACCTGGGCTTCCGGGCACAGGTGGGGGAGGGAGTCCAGGGCGCCGCCGTGCGCGGGCAGGCCGGAGCCCAGGTTCAGGAACTGCCGGATGCCGCGGTCGAGCATGACCTGCACGGCGTGGTTCAGGAAGGCCTGTTCGCGGCGGAGGAGGACGCGGACCACGCGGGCAGCTTCGGGGTTCGTGCCGGCGTAGTCGCGGTCGAACGAGAAGTTGTGCGGACCACCGCGCAGGTAGTCGTGCACGCGGGCCAGGCAGACCAGGTCCGGGTGGTGGGCTGTGGCGGGGTCCGATGACGCGTGCATCTTGGTTCCTCCGGGTGATCGCACCGTTGTTCTCGAACGTACGGATGGCGTCGCGGTGAACGGCGGGGATCCGGTGCAGCCGTGCCCGTCCGGTCCGCCGGTGTTGCACGCCTGGGCACCGGAGTGGCGGATCGGTTGTGGTTTCAGGTCCTTTTGGACATCGCTTGCCCGCGGAGGTACAGGCACGAGCGGTCCTGGTGCTGCACTGGGGGTTCTGCGAGCGTGAAGGAGTCCGCTGATGCATCCCGAGCAGTCACCCGCGGTCGAGCGGGCCGCGGCCTGGTATCGCGAGGTTCACTTCTGGCCGGTCCAGGTGATGGGGGACGTCGTGTTCCTCCCGCTGGGACGTGGAGTCGTGGCGTTCGAAGTTCCCGCGGACCGCGCGGCGCGAGTGCGCGAAGTGCTGGAAGGAAACGACATCCAGACGGCCGCGCTGCTGGTGGAGCAGGCGGAGCCGCGGGTCACGTTCCTGGCAGAGGCCGATGACGCGGTGTTCGGGCAGTTCCAGATGCCGCCCGGCGTCCGGTACCTGACCGTGCCCGTCGTGCTGCGGTTGCCGCTGGTGAACGCGGTGGGTGACCGGAGCTGGTTCCGCGCGCCGGATGCCGCTCGCCGCTGGTTCCCGCGGGCCGCGGCGGTGCTGGCCGCGATCGTCGCCGCCACGCCCTACGCCTTACTGGCCGGCAGGGGTGTGGTGCGGGCGCCGAAGCGTGAGCGCGTTCTCATCGGGTGACGGGTGGTTCCCGAGGGCCTGGCTTGGACGTCCTTCCGGGCAGAAGCGCGGGCGGAGGCTGGTCATCTGGCTTGTGGTTCGCCATGGTCTTGACCAATTCTGTCGAAAGGACGGCTGCGATGGCGGTTCCGGAACCACGGTCGGTCGAGGACGCTCTTCTGCTCGAAGTGCATCGCGATCTGGTGCGACGGCACGAGTACGAGCGTGCGGAAGAAGTCGTGGACCTCTTGGCGTCTGTGGTGGCGGGCGAGGAACTGGTCGCTGCCGTGGAACGCGGTGACTGCGATGCGATGGCATTTCACGCCGGCGTGGTGCTGCGGAGCCTTGAGACCGTGCGGGAGCCGGAGTTCCCCGGCGTCGGGTCTTTCCCGGCATGGTGAACGCGACAGTGCTACCCGTCAGTCGTGAATTTCTTTTAAGGAGGTGTTAAGAGAGGGTCCCTCATCATTGGCCTCGACGCTGAATGGCGAGGAGGCCAGTCGAGTGGATGCGACACCGGTTGCTGTGCACGCCCACACTCCGATCTTGCGGGCCGGAGTGATGGCGCTGCTGCGTGGACAGCCAGCTGTCGAACCGGTTCCGGTGGAACGGTGGCAGGACGCGGATGTTCTCGTGGTGGCGCACGATCATCTGAGGATCGCCGATCTGCGAGGGCTGCGGGAGAAACTGCCCGAGTTCACCAAGCCGATCATCCTCGTGGTGCAGGACCTGCGGGAGTCGCAGCTGCTGGGGGCTGTCGAATGGGGGGTGCGGGCGGTCGTGCCCATGGCGCAGGCCACCGGCGACCGGCTGATTCAGACCATCACGGCCGTCGCCGCCGGCGCGGGGGAGATCCCGGCGAAGCTGATCGGCCCGCTGCTCGACCAGGTGCACACGTTGCACGACAAGGTGTTGCGGCCCAACGGGCTGACCAGCTCCGGCCTCACACCGCGCGAGATCAACGTGCTGACGCTGCTGGCGGACGGCAAGGACACCACCGAGGTCGCGGAGGCGCTGTGGTACTCCGAACGCACGGTGAAGAACATCATCCAGGGCATGATCAGCCGGCTGAACCTGCGCAACCGCGCGCACGCGGTCGCTTATGCCGCGCGAGCCGGCGTGATCTGAGCGGTCAGGGCGCCACGAGCTTCACGCCGACGCCGCGGACCGTGTGCAGGTAACGGGGGTTCGCGGCGGTTTCGCCGAGCTTGCGGCGCAACCAGGACAGGTGCACGTCGATGGTCTGGTCACTGGCCTTCTCGGACGCGGCCCAGACCTGGTCGCACAGCTCTCGCCTGCTCACGACGCGGTTCGGTCGTTCGGCGAGGTAGACCAGCAGGTCGAACTCGCGGCGGGTCAGGGCGAGGTGCCGGCCGTGGAACGACGCGCTGCGCTCGTTCAGGTCGATGTGCAGACCCCCGGCGGCGACGACGCGTTGTTCCTGGGCGGCGGTGGTGTTGGTGCGGCGCAACAACGCGCGCATGCGGGCGACGAGGTGATCGGCGGAGAACGGCTTGACCACGTAGTCGTCGGCGCCGGCTTCCAGCAGCTGCACGATGGAGGTCTCGCCGCGGCGGGCGGTCACGACGATCACCGGGACCGAGCTGATGCCGCGGATCATGCGCAACGCGGCGGCGCCGTCCAGGTCGGGCAGGCCGAGGTCCAGCAGCACGATGTCGACCGGGCCGGCCGCGGTCTCGCGCAGTGCCTCGGCCGCGGTGCCGACCGCCACGACGGAGAACCGGCGTTCGGTCAACGCGCTGCGCAAGGCAGCTCTGATGCTGTCGTCATCCTCGACGAGCAGGACGGAGTGCATGCGACCTCGGGTGCGTGTGCGGACAGCCGCGATCGACCGTCCAGGTGAACATGGGCCGTGGCGAGATACTGCCTGCATTTCCTGTTCTGAAGCCCTCCAGCGGGCGTTTGCGGGCTGGAAGGGCACGGATTGATATCCGCTGAGGCATGAACGAGGGACCGATGAGCCCGAAAGGTGGAATCCGAGTGATCCGGGTGCGGTTGCCGGAAGCCGAGCCGGTCGTCACCGCGGGGGTGGCGAGTTGGCTGACTTCGCATCCCGGCATCACCATCGCGGTCGCGGATTCACCGGCGGACGTGGTCGTGGCGGTCCGAGGTCTGGCCGACGGGCTTTTTGTCGATTCACTCGGTGAAATGGCGCGGGGAATCGGCGCGGTCGTGGTGCTGGTAATCGATTACATGCCGGACGAGGCGCTCGAATCGGCCGTGCGGACCGGGGTGGTGAACGTGCTGCCGCGCTCGACGACGGACCGCGACCGCCTGGTGACCGCGGTGCTGGAGGCCCCGCGGGAGCTGAGCGGCGACCTGGTCGAGGCGCTGGACGAGGTTCGCTCGACGGCTCACCACCGGCCGCTGGACGAGCGGGACGTCGAGTTGCTCGGCCTCGTCGCGGACGGCTGGGACTCGCACGAGATCGCCAGGAAGGTCTCGCTGTCGCACCGGACGGTCGTCAACCGGGTGCAAGCCGTGGTGCGCAAATGCGGCGCACGCAACCGCTGCGAAGCCGTAGCCAACGCCGCCCGCGCCGGCTTGCTGTGAAGTACGCGGGGCCCCTTCGTACTCCCGGAGAGTACGCGGGGAGCTTTCGTACTTTCCGGACGGTACGCGGGGACCCTTCGTACTATCCGGACGGTACGCGGGGCCCCTTCGTACTCTCGGATAGTACGCGGGGAGCTTTCGTACTCTCGGACGGTACGCGGGGAGCTTTCGTACTCTCCGGACGGTACGCGGGGAGCTTTCGTACTCTCGGATAGTACGAAGGGGCCCCGCGTACCGTGCGGTCAGTGGGAGAGGAGTTGGGCGCAGCGGATCAGGCCCAGGTGGGAGTAGGCCTGCGGGTGGTTGCCCAGCGAGCGTTCGGTGATCGGGTCGTATTCCTCCGGGAGCAGGCCGGTGGGGCCTGCTGCCGCGACGATCTGGCTGAAGAGCTCTTCGGCTTCGGTGCGGCGACCGGTGAGCAGGTAGGCCTCGATCATCCAGGCCGCGCACAGGTGGAAGCCGCCCTCGTCACCGGGCAGGCCGTCGTCGCGGTGGTAGCGGTAGACGGTCGAACCGGATCGCAACGAGGCCTCGATCGCCGTCACCGTCGCGTGGAAGCGCTCGTCGGCCGGGTCGATCAACCCCGACAGGCCGACGAACAAGGAAGCGGCGTCCAGGTCGTCGCCGTCGTAGGCCGTGGTGAACGACTGGACCTCGTCGTTCCAGCCGTTCTTGAGCACGTCCGTGGCGATCGTGTCGCGCAACGGCACCCACGA
>JAVXWK010000777.1:0-2616 GCA_032230575.1 Pseudonocardiales bacterium
GATCATGACCCGACGCGCTCTCGTCACCGGAGCTTCCCGCGGCATCGGTGCCGCCATCGCCCACGCCCTCGCGGACACCGGCCACCAGGTCGCCGTCCACTACCGCAGCGGTTCGAGCGAAGCCGCCGAGGTCGTCGAAAGCCTTGCCGGAACTGGACATGTGACCGTCCAGGGCGACCTCGGCGCGAACCAGGCCGAGCAGGTCGTCACCGAGACCGTCGAGAAGCTCGGCGGGCTGGACGTCCTGGTCAACAACGCGGGCATCTACTTCCTGCACCCGATCGCCGAGACCAGCTTCGCGGACTGGCAGGACTCCTGGCGCCGCACCATCGAGCTCAACCTGCTGGGCCCGGCCGACCTGACCTGGCACGCCGTCCAGCACATGACCGCGGGCGCGCGGATCATCAACATCGGCTCTCGCGGCGCCTACCGCGGCGAACCCGACGCGCCCGCGTACGGAGCCGCGAAGGCCGGGCTGCACGCGATGACCCAGTCACTCGCACAATCCCTTGCACCGCAGGGCATCTCGGTGGCCGGTGTGGCGCCGGGGTTCGTCCGCACCGACATGGTCACGGAGCTGCTGAGCAGTCCTGAGGGTGACGCGATCCGGGCGCAGAGCCCGTTCGGCCGCGTCGCCGAACCCGGCGAGGTCGCCTCAGCGGTCGCGTGGCTCGCGTCCGAGAAGGCCACCTGGGCGAGCGGCACGATCGTCGACGTCAACGGCGCGTCCTACCTCCGTTGATTCCCTTGACAGCGACCGGAACTGGTTCCGGTCGCTAGTTGATCTTCCACACAACCGGTCTAGACCACTAACGTCGCGGGTGGGCGCAAGACCGAAAGTGGAAGGCAACCCCTGCAATGCGTTCACTACCCTCCCGCCTCGGTGCCGCCAGCCTCGCGCTGGCTGCCGCCGCGGCGACCATGACGGTCATCGCGCCAGCCGCGCAGGCCGCGTATCCCGCCGGGTTCAAGAGCGTCGGCTACATGCCGTCGTGGTCCGGCAGCGCCGGCTCAATCCAGTACAGCAAGCTGACGCACATCAACTACGCCTTCGTGCTGCCCAACGGAAACGGCACGCTCCAGGGCATTCCCGACACCGGCAAGCTCCAGCAGATCGTCAGCCTCGGTCACCAGAACGGGGTCAAGGTCTCGCTGGCGGTCGGTGGCTGGAACGACGGCAACGACTCGGCGTTCGAACAGCTCGCGGGCAACTCCGGCGCGCGCACGACGTTCGTCAACTCGCTGGTCAACGTCGTCAACCAGTACAGCCTCGACGGCATCGACATCGACTGGGAGTACCCGGATCCCGGCACGTCGGGCAACAACTACACCGCTCTGATGCAGCAGCTCAGCACTGCGCTGCACCAGCGCGGCAAGCTGCTGACGGCCGCGGTCGTCAGCGAGGGCGGCACCGCCAACGGTGTGCAGCCGGCCGTGTTCAACGCGGTCGACTGGCTGAACATCATGGCGTACGACGGTGGCAGCCCGCACGCGAACTACGACTGGTCGATCAACAGCGTCAACTTCTGGAAGGGCCGCGGGCTTCCCGCTTCGAAGGCCGTTCTGGGCGTGCCGTTCTACAGCCGGCCGACCTACATCGCCTACAAGGACCTGGTCGCGCAGGACCCGGCCAACGCCAACCGCGACTGCTACAACGGCAACTGCTACAACGGCATCCCCACGATCAAGCGCAAGACGTCGTGGGCGTTGTCGAACGCGGGCGGCATCATGAACTGGGAGCTCTCCCAGGACACGACCGGCAGCACCAGCCTGCTCAACGCCATCTTCGAGACCGCGTCCGGCGGTAACCCGAACCCGCCCACCGGCGGCACCATCACCGGTTTCGGCGGCAAGTGCGTCGACGTGGCGGGTGCGAACTCGGCCAACGGCACCGCGGTTCAGCTGTGGACCTGCAACGGCACCACCGCGCAGTCGTGGTCTCGTGAAGGCAACACGGTTCGCGCACTCGGCAAGTGCCTCGACGCCACCGGTACCGCCAACGGCGCTGTCACCCAGCTCTGGGACTGCAGCGGCGCGGGCAACCAGCAGTGGACCGCCGAGACGAACGGCCAGCTGCGCAACGTGGCGTCAGGAAGATGTCTCGACGCCACCGGCCCCAGCTCCGCCGACGGGACCAGGCTTCAGCTCTGGGACTGCGCCGGATCCGCCAACCAGCAGTGGCACTTCAACTGATCTTCCTTCTGACCTGAGGAACTTCAGGCCGATCACGCAGGCGATGATCCCGGTGAGGAACACGATCTTCCACACGGAGACCGACTCCTCACCGGTGATCATCGCCCACGCGACCGTCAGGGCCGCGCCGATGCCGACCCACACGGCGTACGCGGTGCCGACGGGGATTCGTTTCATGGCCGCGGAAAGCCCGGCCATGCTCACGGTCGCCGCCACTGCGAAGATCAGGTAGTCGCCGTTCGACAGCGCCGTCGCCCACACGGCTTCGAGCACCGCGCTGACCAGCAGGACCGCCCAGTACATCTAGCTCACCGCCTTCAGGCCCGCGACGCAGCCGATCAGCGCGACGAGCAGCAACGCCCTGGCCACCCCGAGCTTCTCCTCACCGCGCAGCACCGCGACGAGCACCGTGAGCACGGCCCC
>JAVXWK010000783.1:0-2642 GCA_032230575.1 Pseudonocardiales bacterium
GAGCACCTCCCGCGCTTCCCTCCACCATGGTGCCAGGTGATGGTGTTAGGAGTAGGTGAATGATCAGAACAGGGCGTGGTGTCCCATGCCGGATCACCATGCTCCGGTAACTAGTGACAAGATGGCCGCGTACCTCGCGCGCACCCGCGCGTAGTAAGTAATCCCGAGGAGATCCGAAGTGACTTCGCCGGAACTGGAGTCGGCCACCAACGCCGATCTCGTCATCCTCGGCGGTGGATCGGGTGGCTACGCCTGCGCGTTCCGCGCGGCCGAGCTCGGCCTGTCCGTCGTCCTGGTCGAGAAGGACAAGCTGGGTGGCACCTGCCTGCACCGCGGTTGCATCCCGACCAAGGCCCTGCTGCACGCGGCCGAGGTGGCGGACAACGCCCGCGAAGGCGACCAGTTCGGTGTGAAGAGCTCGCTCGAGGGCATCGACATCGCCGGCGTCAACTCGTACAAGGACGGCGTGATCTCGCGGCTCTACAAGGGTCTGCAAGGTCTCGCGAAGGCCAACAAGGTCACCCTGGTCGAGGGCGCGGGCACGTTCGTCGGCCCGAACACGGTCGTCGTGAACGGCCAGCGCTACGTCGGCAAGAACGTCGTTCTCGCCACCGGTTCCTACGCGCGGAGCCTGCCCGGTCTGGAGATCGGCGGCCGCGTGATCACCAGCGACCAGGCGCTCAACCTGGACTACCTCCCGGAGAAGGTCGTCGTCCTCGGTGGCGGCGTCATCGGCGTGGAGTTCGCCAGCGTGTGGCGATCGTTCGGCGCGGACGTGACCATCGTCGAGGCCCTGCCCCGCCTGGTGCCCGCCGAGGACGAGTACGCGTCCAAGCAGCTCGAACGCGCCTTCCGCAAGCGCGGCATCAAGTTCAAGACCGGTGTGAAGTTCACCGGCGCCACCCAGACCGACTCGGGCGTGTCCGTCACGCTGGAGAACGGCGACGTCCTCGACGCCGACCTGCTGCTGGTCGCGGTCGGACGCGGTCCGAACAGCGCGGGCCACGGCTACGAGGAAGCCGGCGTCACGATCGACCGCGGGTTCGTCATCACCGACGAGCGCCTGCGCACGAACCTGCCGAACGTGTACGCCGTCGGCGACATCGTGCCTGGCCTGCAGCTCGCGCACCGCGGTTTCCAGCAGGGCATCTTCGTGGCCGAGGAGATCGCCGGCCAGAACCCGAAGGTGATCGACGAGGCGGGCATCCCGCGCGTCACGTACTGCAAGCCCGAGGTCGCCTCCGTCGGTCTCAGCGAGGCCGCCGCGAAGGAGAAGTACGGTTCCGCGGAGGTTTTCATCTACGACCTCGCGGGCAACGGCAAGAGCCAGATCCTCAAGACCGCCGGTGGCGTGAAGCTGGTCAAGGCGCCCGACGGCCCCGTCGTCGGCGTGACCATGGTCGGCGAACGCGTCGGCGAGCTCGTCGGTGAGGCCCAGCTGATCTACAGCTGGGAGGCTTACCCGGAGGACGTGGCTCCTCTGATCCACGCCCACCCGACCCAGACTGAAGCCCTCGGCGAGGCCTTCCTCGCCCTGGCCGGCAAGCCGCTGCACGTGCACGGCTGACCGATCCCCATACAAAGTCAGCCACACGAGAGCACGAGGAGTCAGCGAACAATGGCCTTCTCCGTCCAGATGCCCGCACTCGGTGAGAGCGTCACCGAGGGCACGGTCACCCGGTGGTTGAAGCAGGAAGGCGACCGGGTGGAGGTGGACGAGCCGTTGCTCGAGGTGTCCACCGACAAGGTCGACACCGAGATCCCGTCCCCGGCGGCCGGTGTCCTGCAGAAGATCGTCGCGCAGGAGGACGACACCGTCGAGGTCGGTGGCGAACTCGCCGTCATCGGTGACGGCGACGCCGCCCCCGCTGCTGAGCCCGCCCCGGCGCAGGAGGAAGCTCCCGCCGCCCCCGCGCAGGAAGAGGCTCCTGCCGCTCCCGCCCCGGCCCAGGAAGAGGCTCCGGCCCCTGCCCAGTCCGGTGGAACGGCTGAGGGCACCGACGTCACGATGCCCGCGCTCGGCGAGTCCGTCACCGAGGGCACCGTCACCCGCTGGCTGAAGCAGGTCGGCGACAGCGTCGAGGTCGACGAGCCGCTGCTCGAGGTCTCGACCGACAAGGTCGACACCGAGATCCCGTCGCCGGTCGCGGGCACGCTGCTCGAGATCAGCGCCGGTGAGGACGAGACCGTCGAGGTCGGCGGCAAGCTCGCCGTCATCGGTTCGGGCAGCCCCGCGCAGTCCGCGCCCGCCCCGGAGACCAAGCCGGAACCGAAGCAGGAAGCGCCCCAGCAGGCCGCACCGGCACCGGCTCCGCAGCAGCCGGCCCCGCAGCAGTCCGCCCCGGCTCCTGCCGCTCCTGCTCAGCAGGCCGCTCCCGCCGCCGCACCGTCCTCTTCGGACGACGCGAACGGCACGCCGTACGTCACTCCGCTCGTGCGCAAGCTCGCGTCGGAGAACGGCATCGACCTGGGCTCGCTCAAGGGCACCGGCGTCGGTGGCCGCATCCGCAAGCAGGACGTGCTGGCCGCCGTCGAGGCCAAGAAGGCCCCGGCTCCCGCGCCCGCCGCCGCTGCTCCGGCTGCCGCTCCCGCCTCCCGCACCTCGGCTCCGGCCGCGGTCGACTACTCGGGCAAGCGCGGCA